>NZ_JBSFHA010000169.1:0-6143 GCF_053596855.1 Streptomyces sp. NPDC001617 | reverse complement strand
GGGTGAGCTGGAAGGCGCTGATGGGCCTGTCGAACTGGACGCGCGAGTCGGCGTATTCGATGGCCGCCTGGAGCGAGTCGCGGGCCGCGCCGACGGCGCCGAACAGGATGCCGAAGCGGGCCTCGTTCAGACAGGACAGCGGTCCCCGCAGGCCCTGCGCGTGCGGCAGCCGCGCCGAGTCGGGCAGCCGTACGTGGTCGAAGGACAGCTCCGAGGTGATGGAGGCGCGCAGGGACATCTTCTGCTTGATGTCCTGCGTGGTGAAGCCCGGTGTGCCGCGCGGCACGAGGAAGCCGCGGATGCCGTCCTCGGTCTGCGCCCAGACGGTGGCCACGTCCGCAATGCCACCGTTGGTGATCCACATCTTGGAGCCGTTCAGGATCCAGTCGCCACCGTCGCGGACGGCCCGGGTGCGCATCCCGGCCGGGTTGCTGCCGAAGTCGGGCTCGGTCAGGCCGAAGCAGCCGATCGCCTCACCGGCGGCGAGCCGGGGCAGCCACTCCTGCTTCTGCTCCTCCGAACCCCACTTCCAGATCGAGAACATCGACAGCGAACCCTGCACCGAGACGAAACTGCGGAAACCCGAGTCCGCCGCCTCCAACTCCAGACAGGCCAGACCGTACGAGACCGCGTTGGTACCCGCGCAGCCGTACCCGTCAAGATGCATGCCCAGCACCCCCAACTTGCCCAACTCCGGGGCGAGTTCGCGGGCGAAGTGCGCGTTCTCGAACCACTCGCCGATATGCGGGCGCACCCGGTCGGCGAGGAACCTGGCGACGGTGGCCTGGATCTCGCGCTCCTCGTCGCTGAGAATGGAGGAGAGGTCGATCAGGTCGAGGGGGTCCTTCATCGGCTTGGCGCCGCTCATCGTGTGCTCCAGGAGTGAGTGTCGGACGGGACATCCGCGGTGTGCCGGCCCAGGCTCGGGGGCGGCAGACGGTACTGGGCGGGTGTTCGGCTCAGGGCGATGGGGTTCGCCACCTGGCGGGAGGGTCTGCCCGCCGCTGTGTCGCCGGGGATGTCGACGATCCCGGGAAGGCCGAGCCTGTCGGCGTAGGCGAAGGCCTCGTCGAGGGTGTTGACCGGTCCGGCGGGAACGCCCGCGGCCAGCAGGACGGCCGCCCAGTGGTCCGCACCGGCGTCACCCAACCGTTCGCCGAGGATGTCACGGAGTTCCGCACGGTGGGCGACCCGGTCGGCGTTGGTGCGGAAGCGGGCGGCGAGGGCGAGGCCGGGATCTCCGACCGCATCCGCGAGTGCCGCGAACTGGCGGTCGTTGCCCACCGCGAGCGCGATCGGGCGGTCGGCGGTCGGGAGGGTCTCGTACGGGGCGATGCTGGGGTGCGCGTTGCCGAGCCGGCCCGGCACCACTCCGGCGACGGCGAACGCCGATGCCTGGTTGACCATGGCCGACAGCAGGGAGCCGAGCAGGTTCACCTCGACTCGCTGGCCTTCCCCGGTGGCGTCGCGGTGCCGCAGGGCGGCGAGGATGCCGAGAGAGGCGTGCAGACCGGTGATCACATCGACCAGGGCCACACCCGCCTTCGTCGGCTCACCGTCGGCGTCTCCGGTCACACTCATCAGTCCGCCGACGGCCTGGACGAGGAGGTCGTATCCGGGGATCGCGGCGCCCGCGCCGGCGCCGAAGCCGCTGATCGAGCAGTAGACCAACTCCGGTTGCCGGGCGAGGAGTTCATCGGGGCCGAGGCCCAGTCGTTCCATTGTGCCGGGGCGGAAGTTCTCCACCAGGACGTCGGACTCGGCGACCAGGGCGCGGGCCTGTTCACGGCCGGCCTCGGTGGCGAGGTCCAGGACGACGGATCTCTTGTTCCGGTTGACGCTCAGGAAGTACGTCGAGGTGCCGTCCTCGTCGGCCGGCGGATGCCAGGCCCGGGTCTCGTCCCCGATGCCGGGCCGCTCCACCTTGACCACGTCGGCGCCGAGGTCGGCGAGGAGCATGGTGGCGTAGGGCCCCGCGAGAACGCGGGAGAAGTCGGCGATGCGCACACCCTGCAGTGCCGCGCTTTCCTGGGTGCCCACGCACCCTCCTCTCTGATCGTCCCGCCCCCGCGCACCAGCCTGTCCCCGGGGCGGATCGCCGGTCAACGACGTACTGACGCATCTTTGTGCGTGGAACACGTTCCATACGCCGAGGTCAGAGCCGACCCGTCGCCGACTCCGGGGCACGCTTCCGCCGCCACACCCACCCGAACACGACCAGCGAGGACACCGCGGCGAACGCGCACCAGGTCGAGACGAACTCCAGCCGCCACAGCGCCCAGCACCCCAGCGCACCCACTGCGACGAGGCCGCCGAACCCACGCAGCCCGCGGTCGCCGGAGAGCAGCAGCGCGCCGATCGTCGCCAGCAGATAGCCGACGACGAGTGCTTCGGCGTGCGGCAGGCCGATGACGTAACCGACGGTGTGGCCGCGGATCTCGGCCCGCACGGGACGGGTCGCGAGGGCATACGACATCACGGTGGCGGTCGCGATGCCCGACGCCAAGGGGAGCGTCAGGCGGGCGACCGCATCACGAGGCGCCGCACAGAGCACGGCCACCGGTACCCAGAGCGCGAGCAGCGGAAGGGCTATCACGGTCCAGGCGACCGTGGCCGGGCCGGTGCCGCCGCCGACCTGCCAGACCCGGGCCTCGACCAGCTGATGGGCGCCGAGCAGCAAAGGCAGTGCGGCCATCGGGAGATCGCCGGGCCGCCGTACCCGTGCCACGCAGGCCACACCGACGCACGCGATCCCGGCTCCCGCGGCGAGGTCGGCCGTCGCACTCCAGCACATGGCCCCACGATGGCCTCGACCTCTCGGCAAATCCACGAGCGACGCGGTTCAGTGGCAGATCACATAGTTGCTCCGCGAGGTCGGCCACCTCCCCCCTCGTACGCATCCCGCAGTCGCAGACGTGAGCCCCGTCTTTCCATCACAGGGGCTCGAATCCGCCCTGTGGAAGGCGGCGGCCGTTGTCACAATGAGTGGCCCATCGACGTAGCCACGGAGCTGACCATGCGTAGATCTGCTGTCCTGCTGGCCGTTGTCGCCGCCCTCGGCGTCCCGTTGACGGTACCGGCCCCCATCGCCTCGGCCGACACCCAGACGACCGAGGTCGTCTGCCAGGACTGGTCCGCGCTTCCGCAGTACATCCGCCACATCTACCTCAGTCCGGACACCCCCACGGCCGTCAAGGACTTCGACGAGCACCCGGAGACGCTCAGCTGCTACGAGTGGTCGGGGTCGACCCCGGCCACGGTCTCGTACTCCATCAGCTACGTCATGAACGACTTGGACCATCCCGACGGAGCGACAGGCACCCTCACCATGGGGCACGGCTTCGCGTGGAGCCCCGCCATGCCGGGCTATGTCTACCGGGCGAGTTTCACGCTCATTTCCTGACCCACCGAACGCACTCATGGTCTCAGGGGCGGCGCACCTGTGGCGTTCAAGGCCGTGCCCCGGTCCACGACGGCGGAGAAACAGGGCCAGCCGTCCACGTCGACGTTCCCTTTCGGCGGGTGGAGCTCCAGTGCGGCCTCCAGCAAGCGGCGGACCGTGCCCGGCTCGTAGAGGTTGAGATGGCTGCGGTCCGGGAGACGGACCACTGTGCCCGACTCGAAGGAGCAGTTCGAGATGGCTCCGGTCGGGGTCGGGGCGAAGACCAGGGACAACCGGCGCCGGCCGCCCAGCGCGGGCTCTTCCGTGAAGAGGGAGAGCGCGAGGCGGCAGTCGGCGTAGACGGGCCTCACCCGCTGCCGGACGGTCCAGCGCCAGACGGTGCCGTCCACGACAAGACGGCGGACGCGTCGGTCGTTCCTCACCGGACCACCGTAGACGGGTGATCCGGTGAGGGCGCCTGTATTTTCGCCTTGAGTTGCGGGCCATGACGTGACCGGCGAAGTGCGTTGTGTCTCCCCGGAGTTGGTCTGGCCGGCCGACGGTTCGGGGCCACCGTGGAGCGGTCGGCAACAGCGTCGGCAGCGCCCGGAACTCCGGCTTGAGGCTGTACCTGCCGGTGAGGGACAGGGGGCGATGTTCAGTCGACGTTGCGGAGTGTGTGGGCCTCGGCGAGGAGGAGATAGGCGGCCGCGGTCCAGGTGTAGGCGCGGTCGCGCAGGCCCTGACCGGTGAGGGCGTCGAAGTTCTCGGCGAAGCCGTGGGTTTCGCACAGGGCCCGGAAGCGGGCACTGATCTCGTCGGCGAGACGGCGATGACCACTGCGGCGCAGGCCGTCCTCGACGAGGACGGTGGCGGGGGCCCAGATCGGGCCGCGCCAGTAGCCGTCCGGGCGGTAGTGCGGCGAGGTGGGCAGTTCGGTGGCCAGCCCGTACGGGGTCAGATGGGCCTCGATCCGGGCGGCCAGGTTCTTGGCAACGTTATCGGGCAGACGCGCGCCCAGCACGATCGGCATCAGGTCGAGGAGGCTGGAGCTGCTCCAGGTGTCGCCGCTGTCGGCGCCCCGGGCCATGAACCGGTCCCCCGCCCAGAGTTCGTCGAACAGGGCCGCCTGAGTCGCCTCCGCGGCACGAGTCCAGCCGGCGGCCTCGTCGGCGAGGTCCAACTCCCTTGCCAGCTCCGCTAGTTCACGCAGCTGAAGGCTGAGGAAGGCTCCCAGGTCGGCGGTGACGACCACGCGCTCCGGATCGAAGGTCGTGGCGTTGTCCCAGCCGCTGTCGTTGCCGTGCTGGTAGTGCGGCAGGGCGGCGTCCGGGGCCCGGCGTGCGGTGAGCCAGAAGGCCGTCCAGCGGCTCAACCTGCTGTAGATCTCAACGAGTTCGGTACGAGTGAGGGGTTCAGGGAGTCGGCGGCGCAGGTGGGACAGGGTCCAGCCGTGGATGGGCGGCTTGACGAAGTTGCGCAGGACTTCCGAGTGGGCGACCGAGTCGGGCAGCGCCCCGCTCTCGTCCTGGTGGTCGAAGGGCAGCAGGAACTGGTCACGGGCCAGCTCGGGCGAACCAGGCGCCAGGGCAAGGGCGTTGAAGCAGTGGTCCCAGCTCCAGACCTTGTCCATCCAGTGCTTGGACATCAACACGGCGGGCCGGGTGACCAGCCCGGCCGGGTCGACCGTCGCCGACCACAGGACGTACGCGGCGAGTTCGGCCGCCGGAGTGTCGGCTGAGCGCCAAGGAGCGACGGCGTCGGCGAAGGCCGCGAAGGCCCGCTCGGCCGCGGTCACGACCTCCTCGAAGGCCGCCGAGAGAGCGTAGGGACGGCGTGCCGTGTCGAGTTCCTCGACGGCCGCCTCCCAGTTGTCCCCGCCGAGCGTGAGGCCGCGCTCGGCCTCGCCAAGGGCCTGACCGCCCGTCAACTCGCCCACGCCGCCGGACAGTACGGTGATCCGGTAGCGGCGGCCGGTCTCGTACGAGGTGAAGACGTGGGATCCGTCGACCGGGTCGCGGTAGAAGTACGTGCCGGTGAACGGCGTGAGGGTGCGCGCTGCCGCCGTGACGCGCAGCCCGAGCCCAGTACCGCGCAGGCGGAGGGTGGCCGGCGACTCGTAGACGAGGTCGATCCGGCCGTTCGGGCCGCTCCAGGTGAGCAGGCTCGGTGTCGCCGTGATGTCGGTCGGTGCCTCGGGGGCGAGACGCAGGACGGGGTGCATGCCGTTCTGGTGGGAGACCAGGTGGAGGTCCTCGGCGTATGTCTTCTCCGCCAGCACCGGGGAGACACCGAACCAGGAGCCGCGGGTGCTGAACGGGATGTCGTGGAGGGAGAACGCCGGGCCGGGGCGGGCTGCGGTCATGGAAGGGCTACTCGTTTCTTCGACGGGCACGGCCGGTCAGTCCTTCACGGCGCCGGTGGTCACACCGGCGGCGACATAGCGCTGGGCGACGACGAGGATCACCGTCGCCGGCAGCGGGGCCACGACGGCGGTGGCCATGATGGCGTTCCACTGCTGGTTGTTGTTGCCAATGTAGTGGTAGATGCCGAGCGTGATCGGCTCGTGGGTACCGCCGTTGGCGAGGGTGTTGGCGAAGACGAAGCCGGACCAGGACCACAGGAAGGCGAACAGGGAGACGGTGACGACGGCGTTGCGGCTCATGGGCAGCACGATCGACCGGAAGGTGCGTGCGGGTCCGGCGCCGTCCATCTGGGCGGCCTGGAGCAGTTCGCCGGGGATGCCGGACATGAACGCGGT
>NZ_JBSFHA010000168.1:0-6153 GCF_053596855.1 Streptomyces sp. NPDC001617 | reverse complement strand
AGCCTGCCGGTGGGAGCGTCCGGCAGACCGTCCAGCCTGCCGGTGGGAGCGTCCGGCAGACCGTCCAGCCTGCCGGTGGGAGCGTCCGGCAGACCCTCCAGCCTGCCGGTGGGAACGTCCGGCAGGGGCTCGGGCCTGGCGGTGGGGGCGCTGGGCAGGTCGTCGAGCTCGTCCAGCGTGAACGCGTCGTGCTCGCCGGGGCCCTGGCGCAGGAACTGCTGCTCCTCCTGGGTGCGCGCGAGGTCCTGCTCGGCCCTGCGGGAGATGCCTTCCTGGACCAACCGGTCCAGCCGGCTCCCGGGACCCGAACCACCGGACTCCGTACCGCCGCCTCCGCCGCGTCCGGATCCCGCGCCGGGACGGTCCGAGCCCGAGGCCGGCCGGTCGATCTGGTGCTCGAGTTCGCGGCGCAGCGCCGCGGTGTTCTCGTCGTGGGTGCGTACGGTGGCCAGGCGCTGCTGGGCCTGCTCCAGCTGTCGCTCGGTCTGCTGTACGACCTCCTCCGGCGCGCCGGTCCGGCGCTGCTGGGTGAGCTGGTCGCGAAGCTGGGTGACCTCCTGCTCGTGGACACGGACCTGCGCCAGCCGCTGCTGCTCGGCGACCTGGCGCTGCTGCTCCCGGCCGGCGAGGTAGTCGCTGAGGTTCCGTTCGGCGGTCCGTGCTTCCTGCGGGCTGCCTGCGTTCTCCATACGCCGCATGAGTTCGGCCTCGCGCGGGTCCTGGTGCGACCCGTCGCCGCGCAACTCCTCGAACCGCCGCATGAGGTCCGCGTGGGCCGCCGCCGCCGCAGCGCCGCCGCCCTGCTGACGCAGCCGGTCCTCCAACTGCCGCGTCTGCTGTTCGATCTGACGGTCCGTGTGCTGTTTGAGTTCCAGCTGGGCCTGACGGGCTGCCTCCGGCGTCCGGGCGTTCTCCACCTGCCGGACGAGCTCCGCCCGGTGGGCGTCCGCCTCCGGTGCGCCGCCCGGGTTCAGCACCGTGCGCAGCTCGGCCAGCCGTCGCTCCGCCGGCGTCCAGTTGTTGAACTTCGCCTGCGTGTCCAGCGCCTCCTTGCGCTGTTGCGGCGTCGTCGCCGCATCGACCCGCTGCTGCAGCACGCCCTGCTGGTGCACTCCCAGCTCGTGGATGATCTGGGCCCGCTCCTGCGGGTTCGTCGCGGCATCGAGCCGCTGACGCAGCTCGGCCTCGCGCGGATCCTGCGGCGAACCGCCGTTCAGCGTGTCGAGCCGTCGCAGCAGGTCCTCGTTCCCCGCCTGCGCCCGGGCGTCCTCCTGCGTGTGCAGGCGCTCGGTGAAGTTCTGCTGCTGTTCCTGAATCTGACGGTCCGTGTACTGCTTCAGCTCCTGCTGGGCCTGGCGCGCCTCCTCCGGCGTCCGGGCGCTCTCCACCTTCTGCACGAGTTGCTCACGCTGCGGGTCGTCGGCGGGCAGCAGCCCCTCGCGCAGGGTGCCGAGCTGCCGCTCCTGAGGCGTCAACTGGTTGTGCGCGACCAGGTCACGAAGCGCCTGCTCGTGCTCCTGCGGCGTGTTGGCGTCCAGCACCCGCTGCAGCAGTTCCTGTCCTCGCGTGTCCGGGAGCGCCCTTTCGCGCAGCGCGTCGAACCGCCGCTCCAGCTCCGTCTGGGCCGTGCCGTCGCGCACATCGTCCAGCTGCCGCTGCAGTTCGCGCTGGTTCTGGAAGTCCCGCAGCGCCCCACGAGCCTCGGACACCTCCTGCGGCGACTGTGCCGTCTCCTCCTGCGCGATCGTCCGCCGCAGCATGACGTCGGACTCGGGATCGGACTGCGCCAGCCGGTCCAGGCGCTGCTGCGCCTGCTCGTGCCACTCCAGGTCCTTCCGCAGCGCCTCCCGGACGGCCGGGTCACTGACCGTGGTCATCTCCCGGCGGATCTGCTCCACCCCCGAGTCGAAGGTGCGCGGGGAGTTCTCGGCGACCACCTCGACCGGAAGGTGACGTTCGACGAAGTCGGTGTACTCCTTCAGCCGGCTGTCCAGCAGGACCGGGTTGCCCGTCCGCTGCGCCCGCTCCACGGCCTCCACCTGACCACGCCAGGCGTCCTCGTTCACTCCCAGCTCACCCAGCCGGGAGAACCCGGTCTCCACATGGGCGCGGAAGTCCGTCAGCCGCTGGTCGAGGATCTCGTTCTCGACAGTCGTCCGGAAGTCGTGCAGCCGGCGGGCCGCCTCGGGCAGGTCGCCCGCACCGACCGCCTCACGCACCGAGGCGGCCCGCGGGCGCCACTGCGTCTCGGGGAGTCCGGCCGTCCGCGCGAGCGTGCCGAGTTCGTCGACGCGGCGCTCCACCTGCTCTCGCAGCGGAGGCAGCGTCCCGCTCGGAGCGGAGGGAAGGTCCGTGACCAGCACGCTGTGCGACGGATCCGGCAACTCCGACGGATCGAACGGTTTGGGAGCGTCCGGCAGGTGGAGGTCCTCCTCGCCCGGTCGCTGTCCGGTCGGGTGCTCGTCGGGCACGTGTTCCTGCTGCTCTTCGGGCGCTTCCCCGGGGAGGCGCCCCGAGGCACCCGGCCGGCTCTCGCCGGAAACCCGGTGCTGCAGCATCTCGGGGGAGAAGGGCATCTCGAGTTTGGGCACCTCGATGCGCTCCGGTGAGCCCCCCTCGCGCAGGGTGTGGCCGTGGGAGATGGCTCCGCCCAGTCCGCCCGCGGCGGCGCCGAGGCCGAGGTCCTGATGGGTGCCGAAGATGAGGTTGCTCGCCTCGGTCGTGCCGAGACCGGTCAGCGCGCCGTGAGTGACACTGCCGAGGAAGGACTTGGTGAAGTCCGGGGCCAGGTGGCGCAGGATCTGCCCCAGCCCGCCGCCGACGGCCCCGCCGAGCGCCCCCATCTCGAACGCGCTCTTGGTGGCGTTCAGGTCCCAGTGCGTGCGGTCGCCCTTCAGGAACTGGATGATCTGCACCGCGACGTCCATGCCGACCTGCATCACGATGGACGACAGCACCGCGATGAACAGCTCACGCAGGATGATCTGAATGGCGAACCGGCCTGCCGCGATCACGGCGGGAATGGCAGCGGAGCCGAACAACGTGGCCGACAGATAGGCGACCTCCGCGGCCATCCACGCAAGCTGGAGGATGATCATGTACTTCGCGTACTCGATCTCCAGCGCGATGTTGTCGGCCATCGCCCCGAGCTGCGCAGCCGACAACGCCATGACGGGCAGGGTCTGGCCCAGCTGGTTGACGAACTGCGCGAACTGCTCCGCCGGAGCCCCGGCCAGGCTCTCGAACGTCGCGGCAGTCGCCGTGTTGAGCTCACCGAGAAGCTGGTTGATCTCCAGCGCCGTCGTGTTCCACACCGACCCCAGCTCGGCGAGCCTGTCCTCGTTCCCCGTCGGGAACTCCTGCCCGACGGTGATCTTGGCAATGGGCCCCAATTCCGGTGGAATCGTAATGCTCATGAATTACGGGGCCTTTCCACCGGATATGTCAGTACGTCAGCGGCGCACGGAGCCGCGGCCGGACGAGTCGCCAGGCGCCTTCGGGAGGGAACTCGAGTCTCCGCCGCGCTCGAAGGAGCGGGCGGTCGACGTGTTGTTCTCCTCGGTGGCGTGGAATCCCTTCGCCATGGTCTCCAGGCCGTCGGCCGTGCTGTCCAGCACGTCGACGATGCCGCGCAGCCCGGTGAGCATCTCCTCCTTGGGCTCCTGGTACACGTTTTCGAAAGACTTGCCCATCGGGTCGTCGCCCCAGCAGTCCCCGAGCGCGCCGAGGCGCTCCTCGAGCCGGCCGACGACCTGCCTCATCTGGTCGGAGAAGGCCCGGACGTTGGGGGCGTTCTTGGCCAGGCCGTCGGGGTTCACCGCAAAGTAGTTGGAAGGCACCGCTACCTCCTTCTCGCATCAGGTCGGGGGCAAGAACGTTCCGGGGTCGCTCAGGCCACCGGAGGCCGCGCGATACGGGGACCAGAGCCCCGGCCGGGGCGGCCGTGGACGGTGTATTCCTGGACCTCGTCCGCCATGGGCGGCGTCTCCGGCAGCAGTCCGCCCAGGTCGGCCTTGCCCTGGAGCAGGTCGGCGGCGGCCATCCCGGCGGGGAGGTGACCGGAGAGCACCTCGGCCACCTCGGCCATGACGGTCGTCCGGGCCTTCTGGATCGTGGTGAGGAGCATCTGGGAGAGCTCCACCGGAGCCATGCGCTTGTAGGCGCTGGTGGGGAACTCGATCTCGGTCACCTCGCCCTGCGAGTTCACGGTGACCTTCAGAGCCTGTCGGGGAGCCGTCGCGCTGCCCTTGACCTCACGCATCTTGCGCTGCAGCTCGCCGACCTGGGCGCGTTCCCTGCGGTACGCGCCCAGCAGCTCCTCGATGTGCTGGTCGTAGGGACTCGACACGATGTTCCTTTCCCCTGCCGTGACGATCTCGTCCTGCTGGGACACGCTTCCCGCCCTGGTCACGCGGGGTTGTGAGGGTTGTGATGGACAGGAAACCTGCAATTCTGTGCGACGCAAACCAGTTCGGCTGGTCAAGGGTCCGACGGGCACCGGCCTCTGCCCCAACGAACATGTGAGGCCGCTGTGGGAGGTGTCCCGGCAGCTCCGCCGCATTGTCGCGGCGGAGCATGGTCAGTCGAGCGCGTCGGCCTTGTCGGGAACGGCGCCCCACGAATCGGCGCCCTGCCTCAGCAGGGCGGAGATGCCACGGCTGCCTTTGGCCTCATCGCCGTCGTCCTCCGAGGCCTCTGGCTCCGCGTCCTCCTCGTCGGGCACGTCCGCGGTGCTGAGCAGCATCCCGGCGTATCCGGTCGCCGGCATCGGCGACTCCTCCGCGACCGCGGTCTGGGAGCGGTCGCGCCGCCAGGTGGCCAGTCCCGGGCCGGTGACCGGCTCGGCGGAGGCCTGGTCCGCGCCGGGGGGCCGCGAGAAACCGAGCCTGGCGGCGAAGGCCGCGTCGTCCTCGTCGCTCCACCCCGGCTCCTCCACGAAGGTGGCCGCGCTCTTCTCCTTCGAGCGCTCCTCCTCGTCGGTGCCGACGCCCGCCTCGGACACCGCGCCGTCCTCGTCGCTCCATCCCTCGCTGTCGCTGAGGACGTACTTGGGCAGGTGCTCTTCCTCCTCGTCCTCTGTACGGTTCCTGCCGAGCGCCCACAGCATCGCCGGGTCGGTGGCTTCCCACGCGCCGGTGTCCTCCGCAGCCTCCGAGCTGTGGACCAACGCGACACGGGCCTCGGCGAACTCGTCCGCCGCCGCTGAGTCGGCGCTGCTGAGCGCCGCCCCGCCGGCCGGAGCCCCATGCGTCTCGCTGGGCAGGCCCTCGACATCGGGGTCGGCCCAGCCCTTCTCATGCCCCAGCAACAACCCCGAAGCGTCCGAGCGCTCGTCGCCGCCCCGGGACGCTCCCCCCGGCATCCCGTACGGCGGCGCCATGCCGCCGTCCTGCGCGGCCGCGCCCTCGGCCGCCGCCGCCTCGTCGAGAGCGGCCTGCTCCGCACCGGCGGCTGCCGGGTCCCCGGTGGGCACCGACACCCCGCCGACCCCCACCTTCGACGGGGTCGATGGCGTGCCCGTGCGCATCGGTACCGCCTCGTCCGGGCCGTTCGTCCTGGTCGCCGGCGGGACCGGGGGCACCGCAGGCGCCTGCTGGACCGAACCCGTCGGCACGACGGGAAGGGGGAGGGGAATCGGTACCCCGTCGTCGTGCTTCTTGCCCTTGGCCGGCTTAGAACCGTCGGCACCCGTCATGTCCGGAAGCATCACACCACCGATGCCCGCGGCCGACGGCACCGCCTCGCCGGTACCCAGCACCAGCCCAGGGCCACCTGCGACCGTCCCTCCGGACGTGGCGAGCTCGCCTTCCCCTGGCACCGCCTCGTCCCCTGGCGACCAGGGCTCGACGCCGCCCGACAGCAGGCCGGACGCATCGGAGCGGTGCTCTTCCTTCGGCGCACCACCGACTCCCGGCGCCATGGGCATGAAGGGCATTCCCGCGCCGGCCCCCTCGGGCACCGAGCCGGAGGGGGATGCGCCCGGGGCGGACCCGTTCGCCAGCGACCCGTCCGGCAGCGGTGTCACCAGTCCGGGCCCACCCGTGGCCGTACCCGGTATGGGGGAGATGTCACCCAGGGCGGGAGGCTCGGCGCCGTTGCCGGACCAGGGCGCGATGCCACCGGACAGCAGGCCGGACGCGTCTGATCCGCCCT
>NZ_JBSFHA010000167.1:0-6661 GCF_053596855.1 Streptomyces sp. NPDC001617 | reverse complement strand
TTCAAACACCCCTATACCACACCTCCTTTGTTGTTTTTTGTTAGGTTCTTCTTGCTGTGTCCTCCCCGGTTGGGGCCGCTCCCCCCGCCGACAGGCCGTGCTTGCGCAAGCGACCCTCGGGGACCTATCCGGCATCCCTCGTGTTGTTGCGCTGCGTAATCGTGGCGGCGATGTCGTCGCGCTTGATGCCGCGCTTGTTGACCACCTTGCCGTCAACGCGGCGGCTGATCTGCTCGGTGGCGATCCCGTACGGCTTGAGCGCGGCGGTCAGCGCCTCCGCCTTCGGCTTGGCCTCCAACTCCGCCCACGGCCCGTAGACGTCCGGGCGCAGGTCGGCAAGCCGGTCCACGACCGTTTCCGACCACACCTTGGCCTCGCCCTTGCCGAGCACGGCCGCGACGTCGTCAAGGATCGTCGCGGACGCCTCCGGCGCAGGTGCCTCGCCGACCGCGTCGCCGGTCAGCGTGCCCTCCGCCTCCCGCAGGGCGGCGGCGCGGGTCAGGATGCGTTCCGCGTCGCGGCCGTCGGCGAGGTAGGTGCGCACGATCCCCGCATCGTCGGACATGCCCTTGAGCAGACCCACGCCCTTGTGGGACTTCAGCAGCTTGGACGCGTCCAAGCCCTCCGAGTACGACCCGGCGCCCAGGATGGTGTCCGAGACCTGGTAGGCGCCGACCCTCAGCGCGAACCGGGCCTGATGCTGATCCCGCAGCTCGGACGGGCAGGCCTTGTCGTCCGGCTTCTGCGTCGCCGTCATCACGGACACGCCGACGGCCGGGGCGACCCGGGCGAGGTAGACCATCAGGGACAGGATCTCCTTGCCGTGCTCGGGGTGGGTCAGGTACTCCTGCACCTCGTCCACCACGAACAGCGTGAGCGGCATGTTGAGCTTCCTGTCCCGGCTGATCTCCGGGGTGAGCTTGCCCTCCGGGCACACATGCAGCGGCAGTTCCGACAGCCGGTGATAGCGGTCTTCGACGTCCGCCTTGAGTTCCCGTAGCGAGGTCAGCAGGTGCTGGACCGGGTCGAACCCGTTCTTGGGCACGATGCCGAACCCGATGCGGTGCGCGACCAGGGCGAACTTGCGCCAGTCCGGCGACGCCTTGCCGTCGAACACGTACAGCCGCACGTACGGGTCCAGCGCGGCGGCGAGCGCGATGGTGCGGGCAGAGAACGTCTTGCCCTGACGCGGAACGGCACCGACCAGCAGCGACAGCCACAACATCGTGGCCATGACCGGGTTGCCCCGCTCGTCGACACCCCACGGGAACGGCTTCCAGAAGTCCACCCGCGTTGCCCCCAACAGCGGGGACTTGCCCGACGGCACGGCGAGCGGGTCACGGTCGGCGATCCAGTACGACACCCGCCGCCCACTCGTCTCGTCCTTGTCCAGGAAGAGCTGAGTCGGGGCGATGTCCATACCGGATGCGAGCCGCGCGTGCGCCTTCACCGCATCCTCGAACGTCTTGCCGTACGGCAGATCCACCACCACCCGCCAGCCGTCGCCGTCCCGGCCGATCGGCCGCGGGAACGCGATCGTCTGATCCTTGGTGGTCAGCCCGGACGCCTCATGCGCGCGGATCACGATGTCTGAGGACAGCCGCCGCTTGCGGAACGTCACCTTGGCCATGTCGATCAGCGGCCGGTCCGCCGGCGCCCCGGCCACACCCAGAGTGGTGGTCAGTGCGGCCATGGCCAGCATGAGCAGCCACGAAGGCGCCATGACGTACAGGGTCAGCGCGGCGGCGAGGCCGACGACACCGGCGATCGCCGCGACGATCCCCCGCAGCCTCACGCGGTCGTTGCGCTGACGAGAGAGCTTCAGGTATTCGGCCGCGTCCTCGTTGGCCACGGCCGCAAGCCGCAGTCCCTTGCCCTCCGCGTCGAACACCCACCGGCCGACCGCCGCCGACCAACGCCACGCGCCGCGCGGCGAGTACGCGCAGATCTTCGGCGTGTACACCAGCGGCAGACGGACGGCGTGGTAGCCGACCACGGCTGAGTAGTGCCGCACCGCCCACTTGCGCACGGCCGTGCGCTGGTCAGGCAGCTTCACCCAGTCGGGCAGGACCGGAAGCCGGGCCTTGTCCTTGGCTTCCATCCACTCCGCGACCGAGGGCGGGTAGGCCTCGCGCGGCGGGTCGACGGGGGCCCCGTCGGTCAGCCCTTCGGCCTCGGAGTCGTCGGTGTCGGGGAGTTCGGCCTCCCACTCCCCCGGCTTGGCCTCGCCCTCGCCGGGCGAGGCGGCCGGGACGGTGTCCTTCTTGAGTGGGAACGGCAGTACGTCGGCCGTCTGCTCGTCGGTGCCTTCCGGGTCCCCGGCGGGCGGGAAGGTGGGGTTTTCCGTCACGATGTACGCACTCCTTCGGGAGTCGAAGGGTCCGGCCGGCTTGCTGTGGAAGGTTGGGCGGCCGGACCCGGATTCGGGGTGGTTCAAGCGGCGCGCTGTTCCTCGGGATAGGCGCAGGTCACACACATGCCAAGCGTGGGCGGGATGACGTATCCGGCATCCCGGCCGCACTCGGGGCAACGGCGGCGGGCGGCATTGGCCTTGGCCAGGGCCGCCCACCTCGCCGGAGTCATCGGCCGCACCGGAAGGGCGAGGTCGACTCGGTACAGGTACGCGGCCAGCGGGACCCGACGGCGGCGCGGGCGCAGGATCTGTGCCGCGATGTCCTGGCCCCCCGGCCGCAGCCCACGGATGCGGAGTTGGCGGCGGGTGGCCATGCCGTCGGGGGCGTAGCGCCACGGGTAGGTGGGGATGCCGAAGCGCTCGCCGGCCGGGTCGAAGCAGTCGGCCAGGGTCAGCCCGCTCACGCGGCTTTACCGCCGTCGGCGGCCCGCTCGGCGAGGATCGTGTCCCGCAGCATCCGGGCGTTCGCCGGCGAGGTACGGACCTCACGACGGATGCCCTCAGCCGTGATCCGGCCGTCGGGCCATTCGGCGGTCGCGGTGCGGGCCTCAGCGAGCAACTGATCCGCCGTGCGCTTCGGCCGAGGCGAGCGGGCCACCTCCGGAATCCGACCGGTCGCCCGACGGGATCGGGGGGTATCGGCCGACACCGCCCGACGCCCGGTCGGCGCAGGATCGGCCTTGGCCGGGTCGACCGCCGGGGCGATCGCGGGCATCGGCTTGAGGGGGAGAGTCGGCTTCAGGAAGTCGACCGTCACCGGATCGGCCATCGAAATCCGGGACAGCATCACCGACGGCGCCGGGGTCGATTCCCGCAGCTCAGCCGTAGACCGATTCCTCATGGTCTCGGTCGATTCCTCCACATTCGCGTCCGTGTCGGGAATCGGGGCGAGGGCGGGGTTGGTGCCGCCGAACATCGACGCGAGCGCGGCGTCCGCGCCGTCGGTGATCCGATCGCGCTGGACCTCCAGCAGCCGCGATCCGAGCGCCGCGTCCCCGACCCCGACCTTGCGGGCCAGACGCCATGACGCCCGATCGGACCGCTTCCGCACCCGGCCCACCGGGTGGTGAGCGGCACGGGCGCGGTGGTAGGCGAGGGCCTGCACGATGTCGGCCGTGCGTCGCTCATGCTCCGCATCGCGGCCGTCGGTGTGTACGACGATCCGGCGGGCCAGGAAGGCCATGCCCTCCGCCGACACCGACATGCCCATCGGGGTCAGCGCGTAGACGACGGTCCGACCGGCATCCGGCGCGGCCGTAGCGCCCATGACAGCGGCGGCGGCCGGCAAGGCCCACAGCCCGATCCGTACGACGCGCGGCGAGGACTGACCCAGCATGGTCAAGCCCAGCAGGACCAGGGCGAGCACGGCCGTGGCGCCCTCGCCTGCACCGAGCGCACCGAGTGCGGTCCCCGTGCCGTAGGCGTGTCCGATGTTGCTGTAGGTACCGATGCCGCCGACCACACCCGTGGCGAGCATCGGCACGAATGCGGCGGTCAGGACACCGATCTGAATGTTCGTCAGCGGCTTACGGGTCTCGTTCACGCCGCTTCCCTCGTCCCCGAGCGGAAGTCGCGAACGGCACGCAGGAACGGCACTGTCCGCCTCAGCGCGTCGGCGTACAGGGCGTCCCAACCGGCGATCTCGTCACCGGCCTCCGCCTCCGCCCGCAGGTCAGCGAGGACGTCACGGGCCGCGTCCTCACGGGCGGCACGCTCGCCGTCCGTCTCGAACTCCAGCGGGCCCCGGAACAGGTCGACGTCGATACCGAGCGCCAGTTCCGCGAACTCGAAGTCGCCGTAAGCCTCCTGGCCGGCGACGAAGCTGCGCATACGCATGGTGGATCTCTCCTTGACACGTCGGGAAAGACGCGGGGTGGCCGGCTGTCCTGTCCGGGAGTGCGACCACCCCGCGAAGGGGTGAGGTGCGAGACCTGCGGTGCTAACGGCCGTTGATCTCTCGGATCTTCACGTTCCGGCCGTATCCGTCGCGGTGGCGAACGAGCTTGAAGGAGCCGCCGCCAACGTCCGTGATGCGGTGCAGCTCGCCCTCGTACACAACGTCCGTTCCGACCTGGTCCACGTTCGGGTGCTTGGGGTTGGTGATCCGGCGCATGGAAGCGTCCTCTCGCATCGGGAATGGGAAGGTCCGGCGCGGCGGGCTGTCCTGTCCGGGAGTGCCGCCGCGTCCGGCAATGAGGGCCCACGCCGCAGGAAGCGGCAGGCCAAGTAGCCCCGGGCGGAAGTCGATTCCGCGCCCTCACGGCTGGATACCGGGGCCGACGGGCATCACCCGGCCGTCACGGGGACGGGGGAGTAACACCCCGTCGATCTCTAAGCGCGCTGTTGAGTTCTCAAGCCGCAGTCGCTTCCTTCGAGCCCGTTTCACGGAGCCCTCCGGGCGTTGGCGCAACCCTCGGTTCACGCCCGTTTTGCGCGCAGGTGTGCCGAGGTTCAGCGACCGCCGTTCTCCGAAGTGACCGGCGGGCACATCCCTAAGGTTCCCTAGGGTTCCCTGCGGTGTCAAGCGGTAAGGTAGGGAACCTCAGGGAAGTCACGACAGGGAGCAGGCGACATGGCAGGCCAGGCCGACAATCGGGCCCCATACGCGAAGATTGCCGCCCACTACACGGAGCTGATTACGTCTGGTGAGCTGGAGCCGGGAACCCTCTTGCCGAGCATCAAGAACCTCGCGGAAGAGTGGAAAGTGAGCACCGCTACCGCTGAAAAGGCGCTGCGCAAGCTGCGCAACGAGGGACTTGTGCGGGGTATCCACGGGATCGGGACGGAGGTCTTGGACCAGCCCGCTCCCATGTCTTCAGGCTCCCAGCGTCAGGACCGAGGGCGCCGAACCGGGTCTAGCTGGGGGGCGGGCGAAAGGTCCGACTCACATCAGGCAGCCGTAGTGGCCGCACCCGCCGACGTCGCCCAAGCGCTGGACATTCAGCCGGGTTCCGACGTGATCCGCCGCAGCAGGGTCTACCGAGACCGGCACGGCATCGTGGCCCACAGCACGTCATGGATTCCCGCTCGCTACGGGAAGCTGATCCCACAGCTAGCTGAAAGCGAGCGACTGACCGGGGGGACCTCGCTGCAGCTCATCGCCCAGGTGACCGGCCACCCGATAAGCCACCGCATCGACACAGCCTCAGCCCGCCTAGTGACGCCCGAGTACGCACAGCTCTTGGAGCTGGACCCCCACCAGCCGCCGACGGAACCCGTGGTCGTGATGACGGCGAAGTTCGTGGACAGCGAGGGGAACATCGTGGAATACGGCGTGGACCTCGGAGGCCCGGGCCGCACATGGCGAACCGAATCGGAGGTCACGTCATGACGGTCATGGATGACACGCTCGCGAGCGTCCTCGAAGAGCGCCTAGGGTCACTCATTGCGGCCCGCAGGGCTGGCACAATCACGCTCGAAGCCGAAGCGGAGATGTCCGCCATCTCCCAGACCATGACGAGACCGATGTCACCACGCCCACCGTTCTGCGTCCTGATGGCCGGGCTCCCGGGCTCCGGCAAGACGACTCTTTCCCGCGCTCTCACGGCTCGCGGGTTCGTACGGCTGTGTCCGGACGAAGAGATGTACCGCCGACACGGCGTGTACGGGGTGGACTTTCCCCGGGGCGTCTTCCCCACCCTTGAACGCCCGGTGCTGGAAGATGTCGCGGGCGAACTCCGGGACCATCTCAAGGCCGGACATGATGTCGTCGTCGACCACGGCTTTTGGACCCCCGAGGACCGTGCCCACTGGCGAGCCATCGCCACCGATGCCGGCGCCACTCCCGCGCTCGTCTACCTCGCGGCCAGCCACGATGAGCTGTGGGCAAGGATCAGCAAGCGCAACGAGTTCCACGCGAACGATCCGAACTCGATCTACTTCTCGGAGAGCGACCTTCAGCGGTACCGGACTCGGTTCGTACCCCCTGAGGAAGACGAACCGCATCTGCTTTACGACGGCGACCCTGAGGCCGTGATGGCGGCTCTGGAAGCCTCGCGGAACTGACGCTCGGAGGGCATGAAAGCGCAGGTCAGAGGTACGGGCTCCGTCTCAGTTTCCGTCTCATTCATACCCGTCCGGAGCCGTCCACAGCGGTTCACTCTCCGGCCCGGAGTACGGCAATGAACGAGGTTGAACGGGTACGGATCATGCGCTGACCAGCACGAACAGACCTCGAAAGCGAGTGTGGCGCAAGTCACCGAGGGTTCAAATCCCTCCGCTACCGCAGGTAGACGAAGGGCCCGGTCC
>NZ_JBSFHA010000166.1:0-6699 GCF_053596855.1 Streptomyces sp. NPDC001617 | reverse complement strand
TGTCCGAGCGGCCGACGGAGCTCGCCTCTATTGGGTGTGTGGCTAATGTCACGGTGGGTTCAAATCCCTCCGCTACCGCAGGTAGACGAGGGGCCCGGTCCGATGGACCGGGCCCCTCGTAGCGTTCCGTCTCACTTTCCGTCTCAGTTGGCCGGTACGAGGACTCCGACGCCCCCGGTTGAGGATCGATCCCACTCCGGCAGCCCACGTGATGGATCAACGGTGGGTGGCGGCAGAGCCGCTCAGCCATCCGTTCCAGGGCGCCGTTCCTTGGACGTCGTCCCCTCTACGGGCGGCCAAGCTCCGGCGTTCGGGCCGACAGGTCCGGAAACGGCCGGAGGGTCCGCTCCCCAAGCGGGGAAAGCTGCTTGCCAGCCGCCGCCTCCGAATCGGACCTCAGAGAGCGCCTTTTTGGTGATGACTTTGGAGAAGTATCCGGCTCCCAGAGCGATGTTCATCATCACGTACCAGAACCACTCTGCCCCGCTCATCGTGGTGAGGCCGTACTCGCTGAGCGCCTTCTTCGTAGGGATCTTCGCAAAGTAGTAGGCCCCGAACCACAAGCATCCGAGGTAGTACCAGAAGGTCTCTGCGGCGGTTGTGACGCCTCTTCCGAGGGTTTGGTTGACCATGGAGAGTTTCCTCCTCGCACCGGATATCCAGCTTCACCCATGGTGCGCCCTTTGAGGTGATCCTTCCTGATGAGGCCTCCAGCGTGGGCTCTCGGGATGAGGAGCGCCCTTGTTCGGGTCGCCCCTCATCCCGACCTGCTCAGTTGGCTGGTACGAGTGCTCCGGCGGCCCCATCGTCGCCGCCGGTCGATCGTTCGCCCGCGGGCTGCCAGATGAGTCCGTCGACCTGCCGGGCGACGTCGTTCCGGACGGAGTCCACCATGTGTTGGTACCGCGCGGCCATGGCCGTGGTCGACCACCCCATGAGCCCCATCACGGCCCGCTCCGAGACTCCCAGGATCAGTAGGACCGTGGCGGCAGTGTGACGAGCGTCATGCAGGCGACCGTCCCGCACCTTCGCGTGGTCAAGCAACTCCTTCCAGTCGTCGTAATCCGTCCGGGGGGACGTGCCCCGCCCCGTGGGGGTAGCGAACAGCCATCCCTCCTCGGACCAGTCGTCGCCGGCCGCCGCACGTTCGGCTTCCTGTTTGACCCGGTGAACCTTGAGCAGGTCGACAAGCTGAGCGGGCAGCCCGACCGCACGCCGACCTGCGCGGGACTTCGTGTCGGCCGTCTCGGGGTTCGTCCGCTGACGCTGCGGGCAGTAGCCGGCTTTCCTGCCGCAGGTGTCGCCGCATCCGTGGGCGTACTGTGGGCGCCTACGGCTCCGGCGAACCATCAGGACGCCCCGTTCGAGATCCACGTCAGCCCACTTGAGGCCCAGCGCCTCCCCCTGCCGCAGACCGAGCGCGAGCGCCACGGCCCAGCGTGCGGAGTTCCGGCGGTCGTCGGCGGCCCGCAAGAGCCGCTGCACCTCTTCGACTGTGTACGGCTCCACCTCCTCTTCCCGGAGCCGGGGTGCCTTGGCGAGTTGGACAGGGTTCCGTCCCAGGTGACCGCGCCGTACTGCCTCGTTGAGCGCTGTGCGGAAGGTGCGGTGGATCTGGTGAATCGTTCCCGCCTTACGCCCGGCGGCCTGCATGGTCCCGTAGAAACGCTCGATGTGCTCCGGCCTGAGCTTGTCGAGTCGGTGAGCACCGAGGGCGGGGATCAGGTGCTTTCGCACAGCGACGCCGTAGCCGACCATGGTGTTCTCGTTCACCGCGAGGGGCGCAATGGTGTCGACCCAGTGAGTCAACCAGGTCTTGACCGTCCACGGCTTGCCCGGCTTGGCCAGGGTCTTGGCGTCTCGCTGCTTCTCCAGGTCACGGACGGCGGCCGTCACTTCGGCGCGGGTCTTGCGTTCGACGTGGCGGCGGTCGGGCGTGCCGTCGTCCTTGGTGCCGACGGTGACCCGACCGTGCCACTTCCCGTCCTTGCCGAAGTAGATGGAGCTTCGGCCGTTGGGCTGTCGGGTGCGCTTCTTGTCCTCTGCCACAGGCAGACTCCTGTTTCTTGGTGTCGGGATGGGAACCGAGGCGGCGGGCTGTCCTGTCCGGGAGTGCCGCCGCCCCGGGCGTCCTCAAGCGGCGCGTTGTGCAGTGCGGAGTCGGGTCACGTATGCGGCCGGGGCGTCGGCCGGGACCCTGCGGAGTCCGTCGACCATGACGGACTCCAGTGCGCCGGTGCGAATGAGGGCGAAGCATTTAGTCCGGCCGATGCGGAGTCGACGGGCGGCCTCTTCGACCTTGAGGAGAACCAGGGTCGGATCTTCGGCGGGGGCGAGGGGGAGGGTGGTGGGTTCGGCCACGGCTCACTCCTGTAGGGCTGAGTTCATGGGCAAGTGCCGCCGCACAAACCGCAAAATCCGCAGAAACCCCGGGAAGGGCGGTCGACCTGCAGTGATGCGGTGCGCGGGCAGGGGTGCGTGGTGCTCCGCAGAAAGCCGCGATATTCCGCAAAAATCGGAGGCGCCCGCCGGCGGGTCCCCGTGGGCAGGGTGACGCTCGGTTTTTGCGGAATATCGCGGGATTGTGCGACGGGACCCCGTCCGGGGTCGGCGCGGGGACCCGTCGCAGGTCAGCCAGGGTGCTCGGGGTTTTCTGCGATTTCGCGGTTTGTGCGAGGGGGGGTTGGGTGCGCGGGCGGGGTCACCGGCCGCTGTGGCGCAGGGCGGGGTGGGCCTGTAGGCGTGGTGCCGGGGGGCGTCCGCGCTTGCCGGTGCGCTCGGGCTGGTACGAGCGCAGGTATCCGTGGTCTTCCAGCAATGCGAGGGCCGGTTCCAGGTCGGCGACGGTGGGGACCTCGCTGCGGGACAGGACACTGAAGACGTCCCGCCGGCTGACGTCCTCCCATCCGTTGTCCCTCAGCGCTTCCAGCACGCTGCGGGCGCGGGAGAGGACTGGATCGGCGCCCATGACGTCGAACACGGCGAGGGCATGGGCGGCGTAGTAGTCCCCCAGCTCGATGGCCGCGCGCATGGTGGCTTCGGTGACCGGGTGGGCGTAGCCGTTGCCGCCGTGGTCGGCGAGGTGCAGCAGCGCGGCCATGCGGGCGGTCGCTCCGGCGAGCTTTCCGGCCCAGTTGGAGATGTGGCCCAGCTTGCCGCCGCGTGCCTTGAGCTGCGGTTCGATGCGCTTCTGATAGGCGATCAGGGCCGCGTCCGCTTCCGGGGTGAGCTGGATGACGGCCGGGTCGGTCCACTCCGCCAACGACAGGGCGAGGTCGATGACGCGGGCGGTGTAGGCGGCGACCGTCTGCTCCGGTACCGGGTCGGTGATGATCTCGCGCTCGCCGACCGTGGACACCGGCAGGGAGTACAGGAAGCGGGCCAGCAGTCCGCGTCCCTCGAACCCCTTCACCTTCCCGATATCCCGCAACACGTCCGGCTGGACAGCGAGGCCGATGGTCAGCGCGGGGGCGTCGATGTACTCGCGGCGGGTCTGCCGGTTGACCCTCAGCCGGTCCCCGGCATGCCCCTTGAGGAAGACTTCCATGTTGGGGGAGCCGGAGTAGCGGCCGGCGATGATGTCGAAGATGCCCCCCTCAGCGCTCATCACCGACAGCCGCCCGCCCTGCTCTGCCATGAGGGAGGTGACCGTCTCGGGTGTCGAGTCGTCCGCCAACAGGACCGGTTCGGCGGGGACGGTGAGCGTGTCGGCGGTGTGCGCGAGGCCCACAGCCGTGGCCACCATCTCATCGCGCTTGTCGCCGTCAGCGGACGCGGCCTTGGCGGCGGCCTTGTCGGCTGCTTCCTTGGCCAACCTCGCCGTCAGCTCCGCTTCCACGATCACGGGCTTCATCGCGGTCTTGAGCTGCTTCTCCGCCTCATAGAGGGGGTTGGTCAGCAGCGCGAAGACGGCCGACTTGCGGTTGGCCGGCGGGAGCGCCACCACGGTGTAGAGGTTGGTGGGCTCGCGCCAGTTGCCGCGTACGTGGACCACCGACCGGCCGCCGGCCGCCGTGGCGAGCACGGCGAGCGCGATCGACCCGGCGAGGTCCACCGGGGTCTGCGTCTCCTCCGCCACGGCCGCCACGAACTCCCCCAACCAGGCGGGAAGCACGTGAGCGGGAAACGGCGGACGCTCACGGCGGCCGGTGAGGGGGATGGGGTCCTCCCACACGTCCGGTGCCGTCTCGTCCTCGCCGGGCGGTGCCTCCAGGGTGGGCAGTCCGGCCCATAGGTCGGGGCTGTCCACAGGCTGTGGAGTCATGAGGCGGCCCTCCCTTCGGCGGTAGTGGTGTGGGGGCAGATGCCGACGCGGACGCGGGCGATCAGCCGGGGAACAGCCACGCGGCCCCGGGCGCGTTCGTGATGGCCACAGGCACAGATCCAGTCCGCGACGGGAACGCCCTCGGACTGGATCTGAAGCCCCGGGGTGATGCCGGTGACGGTGACCGTCTGCGGGTCCAAGCCAACGGCAGAAAGGACGCCCTTGCGGGCGGCGACCTTCGGTTCGCCCACGGTCGGCCGTGGCGGGCACTGTACGGCGCCCTGAGGGCCGTTCGCGAGGTTTCGGGATGCTGCGTTCATGCCGCGCGCTCCACAGCCGTCTCAAGGCCGTTGGCGACCGCGCGGCGCGCGTAGGCCTCCGGGACGCCCACGGAGACGGCGGCAGTCACGATCTCCTCGCCGATCGCGGCGAGGCCACACGGTCCCGGGCACCCGGCATGTTGTGCGGCGAGGAAGCGAGCAACGCCGAACGCCTGTGATCCGGCGCCGGATTCGGTGCGGGCCCGTACCAGGGCGAGGCCGCGTTCCAGGCCGGTGCAGACGTAGCGCTCGCTATGGCGGCACCCGGTGGCCACCGACCGGTTCCACGAGGTGCGGGCGGGGAGAGAAGAAGCCACCCCGCGCCGGGCGGGGGTGGTGTCTTCCTTCACCACCAGCGCGCGCACGGCGGCCGGCAGAGGTGCCATGTGGCCGGTGCCAGGTCCGAGCCAACGGGCGTACTGCGCGAGCGACTTGACGTCCACCCCTGGCCGGACCGCGTTCGCCGACGGCATGGCACCCAGGTAAAGCCAGTGCTCGCCGCGTGTAGTCGGCACGATCCGGGTGGCGGGCAGGATCTCGCGGGCCCAGTCGACGGCCGCCGCGTTGTCCAGGTCCACGACCGTCAGTCCGGCCCCGCCGGGGTGGTAGGCGATCGCCACCGCCTCACGCCATACCGCCGCCCACGCGGGGGAGGTGAGGACGTGCGGGTCGGTGGTCGCGGCAGCCCACGCGTGGCACGGCGCGGGGCACCGGCAGGGACCGGCCGCCTTCATGTGCGGCCGTCCGCCACACGCGTTGTCCTTGCAGGTGCGGCAGTTGCCGAACGGGACCTTGCCTGCCCGCAGGGGCAGGACCGGGACTCCGGCCGTCGCGAGGGCGAGGGCGGTGCGCAGGTGGCTCCCGTCCGGGTGATTCCCACTGGCAGACCACCGGGCGTTGCCATCAGCTGTCATGCTGTAGATCTCCTGTTCTGCTACGTCGGGATACGGAGACCGGGGGCGGCGGGCTGTCCTGTCCGGGAGTGCCGCCGCCCTCGGGCGTAGCTAGCCGTGGAAGTTGTTGCGCTTGAAGACGGCCTTGCGGATGTTGACCGTGGTCCCGCCCCGGTGGCCGCTCGCGCTGAACACCTGCACGGCCACCCAGCCGCCGAAGAGGACGGCGGTGAGGATGACGAGCTGGTGGATGAGCGCGGCGAGCGCGGCGATGAACGTGGTCAGCAGGATCAGCCCGCCGCACACGGCGCCGAACCCGATGCCCCCGAGTGCGATGTTGACCGCCGCCCGGGACACGACCGGCTTGGCGACGACCGGTTCGGGCTTGGTGGGCTCGATGGCATAGCCGGTGACCACGCGGCCGTCGGGCAGGACGACGCTCGCCACGGCCGGGATGGTGCCCGGCTGTGCGGGGACGAGCGGCGCAGTGTGCTGGATCGGGGTGAGGAGCGTGGGGTGGTGGATCTCCACGGCCGCCGCCTGGTTCCCGGTCGGACGGCCGTACGGGGTGGGTTCGTTCACGGGGGTTGTTTCCCTTCTAGCGGCCGATGCCGGCGAGGGCGCCGGTCACAGCGGTGACGAGTTGGTTGACGGTGTCGGCCGCGCCGGTGTTGGCGAGGTAGAAGCCGAACAGGGCGACGGCGACGGCCGCGCCGAAGCCCACGGCCCTGAACCGCAGCAGCAGAAGAGCCCCGATGCCGAGCAGCAGAACGAGCGGGACGGTGATGACCATGAGGTCTCCCGGGGGTCAGCGGGTGCCGGCGCGGTAGGTGCGCGCGGCGCGGTTGTAGATCCAGCGGCCGACGCGTATGCGCTTGCCGGTGGCGTCGCAGCGTCGGCAGTCACGGCCGCGCTTGAGCCGTCCCTTGCGGTCCGACTTGAAGCCGTGGCCCATGCCATGGCACTTGCGGCAGTCCCCGAAGGGGCTCAGCCAGCACTTGATGACGTAACCGAGAGTGACGGTGAGTAGGCATGCGGCAGCGAGCAGGGGGAGACTCATCAGAGGCCTCTCAGACGGGGTTGGAAGGGTTTCCGCAGGTCGGCCGCTAGTCACTAGCGGCCTGATCAGGTGCGGTTTGGGTCGCTAGCAGGGTCGCGGTGGGAAGCCGCCGGCCCGGGGTTGGCAAAGGGACCGCCGGGGCCGAAACCCCCAACCCGGGGT
>NZ_JBSFHA010000165.1:0-6884 GCF_053596855.1 Streptomyces sp. NPDC001617 | reverse complement strand
GATGCTCCGCGACGGCACCTTCTACGAACCACGCAGCCCCGAAGCAGCCACCACATGACCACTCAGCCTTGACGAAGGACATAGAGGCACCCCCCTGCGGCAACACTTCCGGTCACTCGCGTCCACAAGCGCAGCCGCAGATCGCCGGGCCCCGCGCCCCAGACAGGGCGCCCGCCCCGGGGGCTGCGATGCTCATTGATCACGACCCGATACGGGTCCCGGGAGGTAGCCGCCGGTGACGGCGATCGACCTCTGTGCGGGGGTGTACGACCCGAGGGGGGATCTTCCTGTCGGCGATCTCGCCGAGGACCCGGTTGATCCAACTGTCGAAGTCGAGAACGCTCGGCCCCGGCGGCATGCGGATGTCGTCGTGCGGGCCGTACACGGCGTAGTGGTTGGCGAGCCGGGACGTCGAGCATCAGGGAGGCTGCGTCGAGCAGTTCGGGCAGGCCGCCTCCGTCGACGAACAGGTCGGTCAGCGAGCTGACGCCGGGCAGGGGTGGAGCCTGCCGTCCTCTGCGACGACGGCCACGTGGCGTCGGTTGCGGTACTCGTCGCGGTGAAACGCAGGGAAAGGTCCTGTCAACGGGAGAGCGGGTGAAGCGGGACCGGGGACGTGGCGGGGAGTCAGGGCATGACAGGGCTGCCGCGCCCCCCCGGCGAAGGAGGGCCGGCCGGTCAGACCGGCGGGGCGACGAAGCAGCCGTGGTCGGGATCGTTGAAGGACTCCTTGGTGACCAGTTCGTTCATGGGGTTGGCGGTGCCCCACTGGTCGGTGACCTCCGGCTTGGAGAAGTCGTAGACGTGCGGGTGCCAGGTGTCCTCGTCCAGCAGTTCCAGCTCGGTGGTGTACTCGACGGTGTTGCCGTGCGGGTCTAGGAAGTACGTGAAGGTGTTGTCGCCCGCCATGTGTCGGCCCGGACCCCAGATCTTCTTGAAGCCGGCCCGCATCACGCGGCCGGAGCCGCGCATGTACTCGTCGATGCCGCGCATTTCGAAGGAGATGTGGTGCAGGGCGGTGTGCGGGCCCTTGGCGATGGCCATGGAGTGGTGCTGGTTGCTGATCCGCATGAAGTGCATGACGTCGCCGATGTGCGGATGGCCGAGCGTGTCGGAGAGCCGGAAGCCGAGGTGGCGCTCGTACCACTCGCGGGTCTTGTCGAGGTCCGGGGAGTTGAGGACGACGTGCGACAGCTTGACTGGGATCGACTCCTTCTCCTCGATCTTGCGGTGCCGGCGGACCTCGACGTCGGCCGAGACCTCGATGGTGCGTCCGTCGACGTCGAAGAAGCGGAGGCCGTAGCCGCCGCCGGGGGTGTCGACCTTGCCCGGCTGGGAGATCAGCTGCACGCCTCCGGCGAGGAGTTGCTCGGCGAGCGTGTCCACATCGGCCGCGCTCCCGGCACCGTAGGAGACGAGGTCCAGACGCTTCTCGTCGGCTTTGCGCAGTCGTACGACGTACTGTTCGGGGCTGCCCTCGGCCGCCAGGAAGGAGATGCCGGAGTCCTCTTCGACCTTGGTCAGGCCCCAGACGCCGGAGTAGAAGTCGAGCTGCTTGTCGTAGTCGGGCACGGAGAGGTCGACATGGCGCAGATGGGTGAGCAGGCGGTTGTTCATGGGGGGTTCCTCCTCATGCGAGGCTGAGCAGTGCGGCGGCGTTCGCGCCGCGGACGGCGTGGAAGTCGTGGTCGGGCAGGTCCGCCGCACGCAGTGCGTCCAGCGGGTCGTCCGTGCCCATGTCGAAGGGGAAGTCGGAACCGAGCAGGACCTGCTGCGGGCCTGCGGTGCGGATCAACTCCCGCAGGACGTGCGGGTCGTGGACCAGGGAGTCGAAGTACAGCTGCTTCAGATAGCTGCTCGGCTCCCGTGAGCAGCCGCGGGTGTCGGGTCGGGCCCGCCAGGCGTGGTCGGAGCGGCCGATGTGGGTGGGGAGATAGCCGCCGCCGTGCGCGGCGATCAGCTTCAGGCCCGGATGGCGGTCCAGGACGCCGGAGAAGATCAGGTGGGAGAGGGCGACCGCGTTCTCGGTGGGCTGGCCGACCGGTGTTGGACAGGTACCACCGGTCAAGGCGCTCGTCGAGCGTGCAGCCGAAGGGGTGCAGGAAGACCAGCGCGCCGGTCTCCTCCGCGCGGGACCAGAAGGGCTGGTACGAGGGATCGGACAGCTGGTGGCCGGGAGCGTGGGAGGAGATCTCCACGCCCTTGAGGCCCTGGTCCAGGGCTTGGTCGAGCAACCCGGCGGTGAGGTCGGGATGTTGGAGGGGGACCAGGCCGAGGCCGTGCAGCCGGTCGGGGGCCTTCGCGCAGTGCGCGGCGGTGCCCTCGTTGGCCAACCGGCAGATCTGTTCGGCCAGGTGGGCTTCCGCCCAGTAGTGGTAGTGCGACGGAGACGGGCTGATGAGCTGGATGTGCACGCCCTGCGCGTCCATCGCCGCCAGGCGCACGGCGGCCTCGGTGAGCTTCGGCACGCGTGCGCCGACGATCGGGCCGTCGGTCCGGTACATCAGCCCGGGTACGTCCGCGTCACGCACCCCGTCGAGCAGCCTGGTCGAGGGCACGCGCCGGGTCGCGATGATCCAGGAGCGCCTCGCCCGCAGAGCAGTGCGCTCCGCCGCGGTGCGTGTCCTGCCCTGCCCGTTCGAGGCGGTACCCGTTTCACGAGGCGATGTGGTGGCACCCCTTGCACGCCCAGGACGCGGCGCACATCTGGCTGCGGTCCAAGGCCGCGGACGTGGGCGCGACGCTGACGAGCAACGGACCGGAAGAGGACGTGTCCGTCATCCCGGACGCGAGCTCGGGGCCCGGCCTGCTCCGGTCCCTGCCGGGCGCGGGTCTCTGACCGGTAAGTCCCCGTCCGCGGCAGGGAGTTTGGACGGTGCAGGTCTCGCCGTCGTACCGGAGGGCGGCGAGACCTGCAGGCGGGACGGGGTGCTCGGCGCACCCGGTCCGTCGCATTCCACCGTCTCAGGCAAGCTGCTCCGGCAGCGGCCGGGGATCGGCGGCGGCGACCCGGCGCCGGTTCGCCCACAACCCGGCCGCGACGGCCGCGGCAACCAGCCCCAGTGCGCCCACCGCTCCCGCGAGACTGCCGACCGCCGACTCCCCGGCGAGCAGGACGAGCGGGCAGACGAACTCGCCGCCGAAGAAGGCCGTCATCCACAGCCCCGTGCCGCGGCCGCGGTCCTCGAACGCCAGGCGGGACATGGCGCTCGTGAGGAGGGCGGGCAGCAGCATGCCGGTGCCCACGCAGTTGATCACCGCGCCGGCGACCAGGAGCGGAGCGTTCCCCGCGAGGAACATCAGCCCGAAACCGACCGCGCAGATCCCGAGGACGGCGGGCAGCATCGGGTCGGGGGAGCGCTTGAGGCGGGCGAAGGTGATCGCCCCGCCCACGGTGGCGGCACTGGCGATCGCGGTGGCCAGACCGATCACGCCGGAGTTCTTCACCCCGAGGTCGTCGAGCAGGTACGACATCTCTACGGGCACGGTGTAGAAGACCATGGCCCCGAAGAAGGTCAGGGCGCAGATGCCGCCCAACTGCCGCCAGGGGAAGGAGCGTCGCACCTCGGCGGCCGGTGTCACGGCGGCCGTCGCGCCCACCGCCGGGTTGGGCAGCGAAGCGGCCATCAGGGGGGCGAGGACCAGGCTCACGGCGTAGACCCAGAAGGGCACCCGCCAGCCCGCCGACCCGGCGGCGCCGCCGAGTACGAAGAAGACGGTGGCCGACGCGGATGCGCACATCGTCTGCAGGGCGAGGTACTTCACCCGGCGGTGGCCGCTGTAGTAGTCGCCGATCAATGTGGTGCAGCACGTCATGATCGCGGCCTCGGCGACGCCGACCAGGGCACGGCTGGCGATGATCCCGCCGAGTGACTCCAGCCAGAGCGGGGCGGTGCCGAACACGGCGTACAGCAGGGTCGCCACGATCAGCAGGCGCTTGCGGCCCAGGCGGTCGACGATCACGCCGGCGAACGGGGCCAACAGCGCCAGCGACAGTGCCGGAACGGTCAGGGCGAGCGGGACCAACGCCTTGGCCCCCGGCACCGACGCGAAATGGTCCTGCATCTTCGGCAGCACCGGGGCGATCAGCACGGCACCGAGGATCGGCAGACAACTGCCCGCCATCAGCAGGGTCACTCGCAGCAGATGGGCCGGGCCCGATTCGGCCAGGGGTGACGGAGCGGCGTCGTCGACCGCGGTGGGAGACGGTGTCGGAACGGAACCGGGCATGGCGACTCCAGGGACGGTGTACGGGAGCGGGCATGCCTTCCACGGACGCGTTCGGCGTACGGCATGCTGAGGACGGCCCCACGTCGGCGGCTGGTCCGGACAGCGGCGTGCGGGTAGGGACGACTATGGGTGGTCGGACGCCCGCTCGCCATCCTCTACGCGATCCGAATCCCGTATCCGGCTCATCCACGGCATGGATGAGCCACGCCCGCGCGCAGGTGACCGGCGGGACATGGCGGTACGGCGGTCACCGACTCGCCGTTCGAGAACGAGCCCCGCGCGGTGACGAGGAGCGGCCGACGGGCTCACCGGGCGACGGCCCTCGCAGCTTCGGCAGGGCGGATCGCGGCCCGCCACACGCGGGCGCCCGGTCGGGCACGTCTCAGCGGTCGGCCTGCTCCGCCCCACCGGCGGACCGGCCGCGGACGCCGACGGCTGCGGCGACGGCGCCGATCACCGTGAGGACGCCGGTGACCAGGACGGTGGTGTGCACGCCGTTCATGACCGCGGTGTGGCTGCCTTCCACGACCGCGGCCTTCACCTGGGCCGGCATGTCGTCGGAGAACGGGGTCGCGCCCATGGCGAAGGCGTCCTTGGCCTCGCCGAGCTTCCCGGCCAGGGGGGCGGGGACGCCCGCATCGGTCAGTGCGCCGGTGAGGCCACGCCGCCGTCCCTGACGGGCGCGTTGCCGACGATCGCGTCGGAGGAAGCGGCCATCACCACGCCGACGCCGAGACCGAGCGCGATTTCGTGTTCCCCTATGACGCGATCCTCGACGGGAATCCCGCAGTCCACGGATCGGGTGAAACATCCGGACTTTCTTCGGTAGACCTTTTCTTTTCGTCCTGTGACGGAATGCGGAGCGGTGCCGGAAGATGTGGCCCGAATTCCTCCGTCAAACGATCGAAAGTGCAGGCCGGTCGCCTGTGCGTCAACGTCGTCTCGTCGTGAATGAACGCGCAGCCAATGATTTCCGTATGCTCCGGTGAGGCCGTGACGGGATGCGAATCCTCACGTCCACGGGCTGGGAACGGACAAACAGCAATCGGACGGCGTGATCGTCCAGAGGTCGGTGGTCGAGTGCGGAAAGCAAGGCGAGAAGTGCCCGATGGCTCGGCAGCGGGGTTACCCGCATCGGGTGCGCGTCGCCAGGCGAACGCTCCGCATTCCACGCCTCGGTCGGCACGACATACAAGGTGGATGGCCTGCACACACGACAGGCGAGTGGGGCGAAGTCTGCGTGCCATCCTGCTCATTCCGGTCCTCGTCACGCTGGCGCTCGGTGGTTTCCGCGTGAAGCGGTCGGTGGACGCATGGCAGGAGGCCGATGACGCGGTCCGGGTGGCCGAGCTGGTGCAGGCGGCGAACAAGTACGCAAGCGACGTGATCAACGAACGTGATCTGTCGGTCGTTTCGCTGGTCCAGGGCGGCGCCGCCTCGAGAACCGTGGCCGTCACGGCGCGCCGGATCACGGACCGGGACAAGGCGGCCTTCGACCAGGCGGTTGAGCGTATGCCCAAGACGCCGCGTCTGCTCAGGAGGGTCAAGGTCATCCAGAGCGGTGGCAGGCAGCTGACGGCCTTGCGCGCCGCAGCGTTCACTTCGCGTCTGCCCGGTGTGCAGACCGAGGAGAAGTACCACGCGATCCAACATCCGCTGATGGATCTCTCCAACGAGCTCGGCTTCGGCAGCAGCAACCAGGCCGGCTTCGGCCGAGCGCTTTACGCCATCTCGCTCACGCAGGCGGCCGAGTCTCTGACCCGGGCCATCGGAACGCACATCATGGCCGAGAAACGCGGTGCCCTCAGGGCGGGCGAACTCGACTCCCAGCTCGCCTCGTTCCGTTCGTACGCCTATCTCCGGCACATCGCACTGCGGGAGTTCCACGGTGCCGCCACGAGCGGGGACATGGCGCGATTACAGAAGGCGTTGGCGTCAGCGAGGGCCAGGAGTGAACAGCAGGCCGCCAAGGCCGCTGCGCGTGCCCAGGCGGCCGGAGAGGCCTTCGTCACCCCGCCGGACATGACGAAGATGATCAGCGAGATCGCGTCGGGCAAGTCGGCTGCGGACCTCGCAGCCGAGGGCATCACCACCGACTCGTTCTTCGCCGCATCCACCCCCTCCTTCGACGCCTACCGCCAAGTCGAGGTCTACCTGGCCGACACCGGGCTCTCCCATGCGAAGCACGCTGCCGGGAGCGCACGCCATGACGTCATCGTCAATGTCGTCGTGATCGTCGCCGCGGTACTCGCCGCGTTCCTGATCGCCGCTGGAATGGCCCGCTCCATGAGTACCAGGATGGGTGTCCTGCGTGCCTCGGCGCTCCAGATCGCCGAGCAGCGGCTGCCGATGCTGGTCGCCCAGCTCTCCCCCACCACTCCCGGCCGGGTCGACACCCAGGTGGCCCCGATCCCGATCCACACCAAGGACGAGATCGGCGAGGTCGCCCGCGCCTTCGACCAGGTCCACCGCGAGGCGGTCCGGCTCGCCTCCGAGCAGGCCCTGCTCCGTGGCAACATCAACGCGATCTTCACCAACCTCTCGCGCCGCAACCAGTCCCTGATCGAGGGCCAGCTGACCCTGATCACCGACCTGGAGAACAACGAGGCCGACCCGGACCAGCTGGAGAACCTCTTCCGCCTGGACCACCTCGC
>NZ_JBSFHA010000164.1:0-6987 GCF_053596855.1 Streptomyces sp. NPDC001617 | reverse complement strand
CAAGACCACCCGCGCAATCCGCGATCAGCCCGAACGAACCCTCCCGCTCCTGGGCATCACCAACCCGGACGCTCAGGGAACTTGATCAAGCCCTGTTCCGACCGGGCACCGTGACGAGCCTGCCTCGCCGCCGGGAAATGACCCAGGGCAGGAATGTGCCTACGTTCGCGGTTCCTACCACTGGCAGAGTCAGGCTCTTGCCCGGCGGCGCGCGAAATGTGCCATGACCTCAAGAATCATGCCCTCAAGAATTCAGTTCGCTCACCGCCCTCCTCGTCATGGAGAAGATCACGAGAAGGCAAAGGGGGGATAAAAGTCTCCCTGTCGCGAGTGTCGCCGGTGATGCAAGACTCCCGGCGTGACCGGCCGTCGCTGCCAAGGCGCGCGGTAGCCCTTTCCCCGTGGCGGCGTTGAACCCGCGCCTGCTGCCCCGCTGTTGTTCACGACTTTCCTGTCCGCGATGCGAAGGCGTACGCATGTCTGCTGACCTCTCTGAATCCGCTGTTCCACCCTCCACCGAATCGGGTGTGTCCTCCTCGGGGCCCAGCCGACGTACCGTCATCGCCACTGGTGTCGTGGTGGGCGGTGCCGTGGTGGCCGGAGGGACGTTCCTCGCCGGCTCGGAGGAGGCCGCCGCCGCGGAAGCGGCGCCCTCCAGCCGGGTCTCCCTGACGGTCAACGGCACCCGCCGGACCCTGACGGTGGACAACCGCACCTCGCTCCTTGACCTGCTGCGCGAGCACCTCGACCTGACCGGCTCCAAGAAGGGCTGCAACGCCGGGGCCTGCGGGGCGTGCACGGTTCTGGTCGACGGACAGCGGGTCAACTCCTGCCTGACGCTGGCCGTTCGGCTGGAGGGCGCCGAGGTCACCACCATCGAGGGCCTGGCCAAGGGCGACGAACTGCACCCGTTGCAGCAGGCGTTCATCGACGAGGACGCCTTCCAGTGCGGGTACTGCACTCCAGGGCAGATCCTCTCCGGCGTCGGCTGCATCCAGGAGGGCCACACCGGTTCGCCGGAGGAGATACGGGAGTGGATGAGCGGCAACATCTGCCGCTGCGGCTGCTACGTCAAGATCGTGCGCGCGGTCGAACAGACCGCGGGCCGGAAGTAAGGAGCGGCCCACCATGAATCCCTTCTCCTACACCCGCGTCTCCGACACCGGTGAAGCCCTCAAGGCCGGTCGCGCAGGGGGTCGTTACATCGCCGGGGGGACCACGCTGGTCGACCTGATGCGGGAGACCGTCGAGCGACCCGAGGCGCTGGTCGACATCTCCGGCCTGCCGCTCCGCGAAGTCACCGTCACCGAGCGCGGGGGCGTGCGCATCGGAGCGCTGGTGCGGATGGCCGAGGCCGCCGCGCACCCCAAGGTGCGCAGGCTGTATCCCGTCATTTCCCAGGCCCTGGAACTGAGCGCGTCCGCCCAGCTGCGGAACATGGCCACCATCGGCGGCAACATCATGCAACGCACCCGGTGCACCTACTTCCGTGATGTGACCGCCGCCTGCAACAAGCGTGAGCCCGGCTCCGGTTGTGCGGCGCGGGAGGGCTTCAACCGGATGCACGCGATCCTCGGCACCTCCGACGCCTGCGTGGCCACCCACCCTTCCGACGTGGCTGTGGCCTTCGCTGCCCTGGAGGCAACGGTGCATCTCCTCGGCGCGGAGGGCGCGCGCACCCTGCCGTTCGCCGACTTCCTGCTACGGCCCGGCACCACCCCGAACCGTGAACAAGCCCTCAGAAAAGGCGAGTTGATCACGGCTGTGGAGATCCCGGCGCTTCCACGTCCGCTCAAGTCCGGATACCTGAAGGTGCGCGACCGGCAGTCCTACGAGTTCGCCCTGACCTCGGCGGCCGTCGCGTTGCACGTGCGGCGCGGAGTGATCCAGGAGGCGAAGGTCGCCGCCGGTGGCGTGGGGACCGTGCCGTGGAAACTGCCCGCCGTCGAGCAGCACCTCGTCGGTGAGCGTCCCTCGGAGTCCCTGTGGACGTCCGCTGCCGCGAAGGCGGCGGACGGCGCCCGTCCCCTTCAGCACAACGGCTTCAAGGTCGAGCTGCTGAAGCGGACCGTCGCACGCCAGCTGCGCATCGTAGGAGGTACGAAGTGAGCCCCCAGCCACAGGCGGCCGTGGGCGCGCCGCTGTCCCGGGTGGACGGCCGCCTCAAGGTCACCGGAAAGGCGCTGTACGCCGCCGAACACGACGTCGAGGGTGCGGTGCATGCCGTCATCGTCGACGCGAGCATCGGACGCGGCCGTATCACCTCGATCGACACCGGCGACGCCGAGAAACACGCCGGTGTGCTGCGGGTGATCCATCACGGCAACGCGCCGACGCTGCCGTACCACGACAACGCCGGGTCCAACAACCCGCCCGGGCGCAGGCTCAGGGTCTTCCAGGATGATCGGGTGCTCTTCCACGGCCAGCCGGTCGCGGTCGTGGTGGCGAGCACGTTGGAGGCCGCGCAGCACGGGGCGAGTCTGGTGAAGGTCCGCTACGACGCCGAGCGGCCCTCGACCGACCTGCACGAGGCCGAGCCGGGCGAGCCGACGGAGTACGCGCGCGGCGACGCGGAAGCCGGCCTGCGTTCCTCGGCCGTACGGCTGGACCTGACGTACGAGCTGGCCCGCAACCACCACAACCCGATGGAGCCGCACGCCACCATCGCCCGCTGGGACGGCGACAAGCTGACCGTCTGGGACAAGACCCAGTGGGTGATGGGCACGCACGACGAGCTCGCGGCCGTGTTCGACCTGCCCGCGGACTCGGTGCGCGTGATCTCGCCGTTCGTCGGCGGCGGTTTCGGCAGCGGACTGCGCTGCTGGCCGCACACGGTCGTCGCCGCGCTGGCCGCGCGGGTGGCGCGGCGCCCGGTCAAGCTGGTGCTCAGCCGCAGGCAGATGTACTTCGGCACCGGCTTCAGGCCGTCGTACGAGTACCGGCTGCGGCTCGGCAGCGACCGGCGAGGCCGGCTGAACGCGGCGATCCACGACATCGACGCCGAGACCTCGTCGTACGAGACGTTCTTCGAGGCCGTCATGCCGGCAGGTCAGATGCTCTACAGCATGCCCAACGTCCGTCAGGCGTACCGGAGGGTGCCCCTCGACGTGAACACCCCTATCTGGATGCGCGGCCCCGGCTTCGCCTCCGCGTCGTTCGTGATCGAGTCCGCGATGGACGAGCTCGCGCACGAACTCGGCGTCGACCCGATCGAGTTGCGCCGGCGCAACGAGCCGAGCGAGGACGAGTCGACGAACGAGCCGTTCTCCACCCGGCGGCTGAGTGAGTGCTACACGGTCGGCGCCCGTGAGTTCGGCTGGGACCGCCGTAACCCGAAGCCGCGCTCGACGCGGGAGGGGGACTCGCTGATCGGCCTGGGCATGGCCACCGGTGTCTACGACCCGGGGCGGTATCCCGCGAAGGCCCGGGCCCGCCTGGACGCCGACGGAAGCGCGGTGGTCGAGGCGGCCACCAGTGACATGGGGCCCGGCACCTACACCTCCCAGACCCAAGTGGCCGCGGACGCACTCGGGTTGACGATGCGCACGGTGACCTTCCGGCTCGGTGACTCCCTCTATCCGCCGACCTCGCCGCACGGCGGCTCGGCGACCATGGCCAGCGTCGGCTCGGCCGTCGTCGACGCCTGCAACAAGGTGCGGCAGCAGGCGATCCGGCTGGCCGTCGAGGACCGGGAGTCGCCGCTCTACGGCGTGAACGCGGACGACGTGGTGGTGCGGAACGGCCGACTGCACGTGCAGGGCAGCCCGGCGCGCGGGGAGACGTACAAGAGTCTGCTGGCGCGCAACGACCGCTCCCACTTGGAAGCGAACGGTTCCTACAACGGGCCGGGCAGTGATCGGTCTGCCTACTTCGCCTACAACGCCACCTTCGCCGAGGTCGCCGTGGACGCGAGCCTGGGTCTGGTGCGGGTGCGGCGGATGCTCGGCGTGTACGACGCGGGGCGGATCATCAGCCCCAAGCTGGCCGAGAGCCAGGCGTTCGGCGGCATCGTGGGCGGTATCGGCACGGCGCTCCTTGAGCACACGGTCACCGACCACCGGGACGGGCGGATCGTCAGCGCCAGCCTGGCCGACTACCTCGTGCCAGTGAACGCCGACGTGCCCGAGATCAAGGCGATCTACCTCGACGGCGAGGACAACGCCGGCAACCTGCTGGGCGTCAAGGGACTCGGCGAGGTCGTCCAGGTGGGCGTGGCGGCCGCGATCGGCAACGCGGTCTTCAACGCAACCGGCCGACGGATCCGCCAACTGCCCATCACCGCGGAGGCGTTGCTCTGACGACACCGCCTCCATGGACGGGTCCGGCAGCCGAATTCCCCGTACGGCTGCCGGACCTCCCCGGGCCGCCGCCGCGCATGCGCCCCCGTGGACGCGGCGGCGGCCCGACCCACTTCTGCGACAGCGACCGCCTGTTCTGGAGACCCCCATGCTGAACATCGCGGACACACTGCACCGCTGGTGCCGCGAGGAACGCGCCTTCGCCCTGGCCACCGTCGTCGGCGTCACCGGCAGCGCACCCCTGCCCGTCGGCACGTCGGTGGCGGTGGACGAGGACGGCAACGCCATCGGCAGCATCTCCGGCGGCTGCGTCGAGGGCGCGGTGTACGAGCTGAGCGGCCAGGTCCTCCACGACCGAGGCGGCCCCCAGCGCGCCTGGTTCGGCTACTCAGACGACGATGCCTTCGCCGTGGGCCTGACCTGTGGCGGCGAACTCGACGTGCTCGTCCAGCGCGTGGACCCGGCCGCCCAGCCGCATCTCGGCGCGGCGCTCGCCGAGGCGGTCGAGGGCCGGCCTGCCGCCGTGGCGCAGGTCGTGGACGGGCCCGAGCGATTGCCCGGCACCACTGTGAGCGTGCTCGGCGACAGTTGGATCGCCGACAGCACGCTCGGCGACGGGCCGACTGGGCGGGCAGTGGCGGACCGGGCCACCGCCCAACTGCGTACTGGACGCACCGCACTCCTCACCCTCGGCGGAGACGCCGACACCTGCCCCGAGAAGCTCTCCGTCCTCGTCCACGCGGCCGCCACCCGCCCCCGCATGCTGATCTTCGGCGCGATCGACTTCGCCGCCGCCCTCGCCCAGGCCGGCCAGTTCCTCGGCTTCCACGTCACCGTGTGCGACGCCCGCCCCGTCTTCGCCACCGAAGCCCGCTTCCCGCACGCCGACGAGGTGGTCGTCGACTGGCCCCACCGCTACCTGGCACGGACGGCCGTGGACGCTCGTACCGCCGTCTGCGTGCTGACCCACGACCCCAAGTTCGACATCCCCCTGCTCCGGCTCGCCCTCGATCTGCCCGTCGGCTACGTCGGCGCCCTGGGCTCCCGCCGCACCCACGACGAACGCCTGCGCCGCCTGCGTGAAGTGGGGGTCGCCGACAGGCAGTTGGCCCGGTTGCGCTCCCCGATCGGCCTTGACCTCGGTGCCCGCACCCCCGAGGAGACGGCCGTCTCCATAACCGCCGAGATCATCGGCGACTCCAACCAGAGCAGTGGCCTCCCCCTGACCCGGGTCACCGGCCCGATCCACCGCGTTTACGGTATAGCTTGAGACATTCATGCGGTGCGCGATTTTCTGTGAAGTTCCATTGACGGCCTGAGCGGAATAGGAAGCACGTGCTCATTGACACGTACGGCTGAGTGGCCACCGACCTAAGGGTCTTGCTCCGACGCAGTCACCAGCTTCCCGGGCCCATACCGCGAGTGACGGACAGCTGCCGCTGGGCGGCGAACTGCCGGTGCAACTCGGTGGCCTGGAGCATCAGGTCCCGCCGAGTGAGATCGTCCATGAGCGGGCCCAGCGCCCCGATCCGGATCAGGCGCTGCGCGAGGGGCATCGAAGCCGGGCCTTGACACAGCTCCTGCAGGCTGGCGTACGTCTGACCGGAGACAAAGCGTGCGGCCTCCGCCGCTCTGATGCCATCGACGGTGGAGAAGGCCAGCCGAACATCCCAGCCCTGCCCGTTCTGCTCGACATCATGCGGGGCCCGGGAGCGGCTGACACCGATGGGCAGGACCGCCGCCCCGTGGCGACGGGCATCGGCGACGAACACCCGGCGCGGCCATATACCCGGGTCGTGGTCCAGAAGCCCGGTGCAGAAGGCGACACCACCGCTGTGACCGCCTCGAGGACCACTGTGGCGGACGATCCGGGGAGCACGGCGAGGAACCGGGTCGGGCCGGTGCCGACCGGGGGTGGTCAGGTGTGTCGCCGGTACTGCTTCCAGGCGGTGGTAAGTCGGCTGGCGCCTTCGATGAGCTGGTCTTCGGGCAGGTGGTATGAGACACGGATCCTGTCGGTGAAGTAGCCGGGCGCTGACAGGAGGGGGCCGGGCAGGACTGCTGCGCCGGCCGCTGGTGCCTGTCGTGATGTTGCCGGGTGGCCGACGCGGACGTCGGTCACCCGGCAGGGGGAGGGAGTCAGCTGGTGGCGTTGCTCTGGGAGATGGCGTAGACGCGGTTGTCGGGGGCGCGGAAGAGCCGGAAGCGGTAGTCGCTGCCGCCGGCTCCGGCGTGGGGGACCACCTGGACGGTGGAGACCCACTCGGCGCCGTTGTTCTGGAGCTGGGTCATGGCCTTGTCCAGATTTGTGGTGTTGAAGCCGAAGGCGATGGAGGTGGGGCTGGTGCGCCAGGGGTACTGGGGTGCCTTCGGTCCGTAGAGCTCGAACAGGTTGCCGTTCTCTGTTCCGAAGACGGAGAACTGCTTGGCTTCGTTGAGGGGGGTGAGGCCCAGGCCCGTCGCGGCGAGCTTCTTCATCGTGGGGTACTGCTCGGCGGTCAGGGCGACAGCGCCCCATTGCAGCTTGTTGATCCCTGCGGCGCCGGTGTCCTCATCGCTCACCGGCTTCCGGGGGTCGGTGCCGCTTTGGGCGATGGCGTAGACGCGGTTGTCGGGGGCGCGGAAGAGCCGGAAGCGGTAGTCGCTGCCGCCGGCTCCGGCGTGGGGGACCACCTGGACGGTGGAGGCC
>NZ_JBSFHA010000163.1:0-8589 GCF_053596855.1 Streptomyces sp. NPDC001617 | reverse complement strand
CCACAACGACCACATCTACGCCGAGATCACCCTGCCCACCGACCCGGACGCCTACAACATCCACCCCGCCCTGCTCGACGCCACACTCCACGCCGTGTGCACCGAGGGCCCTCGGCTGGCGACGTCCTGGCGTGGAGTCGCCGTACATGCGGTCGGCGCGTCCGCCCTGCGGGCGCGGATCAGTACGAATCGCACCGGCTCCGTGTCGATGATGCTGGCCGACACCGTTGGCGATCCTGTTGCTGAGCTCGGAGTCGCCACCACCCCCATCGATTCGCGGGAGTTGCAGGCCGCCAGGGTCGCGCAACTCGACGCGCTGTACCGGGAGGCTTGGGTTGACCACGTCGCGAAATCGCTGCCTCGCAAGGCGAATTGGGCAGTCATAGGCTCGGATCCGCTCTGCGCCGCGGCGGGATTGACGGCTGCGGGCGTGCGCGCTCAGGCCTACCCGGGACTGGACGCCCTGGCCGAAGCCGCCGGGGACGTGCCGGACTACCTGGTGGTCACCGTGCCGGCGGGCGCGGAGGTCGCCGCCACCGTGCGGGAGACACTGTGCTGGCTGGACGCTCTGCTGGCGACCGAAACGCTTGCCATGGCGACCGTGGTGTTCCTGACAACCTCCACGGTGCCGGCATTCGACCATGCCGGCACCGACCTCGGCGGCGCGGCGGTGTGGGGGCTGATCCGGTCCGCGCAGGCGGAGAACCCCGGACGGTTCGTACTCGCCGACGTGGACGCCGACGAAGCGTCGTGGCGAGCGCTGCCGAGGGCCGTCATGTCCGGCGAGCCACAGATGGCTCTGCGCGAGGGCCAGGCCAGGGTGCCGCGGCTCGTCGCGGGCAGGCCGGCGGGCAACACGGAGCAGTTCGCCGGAGACCAGGGCACAACGCTGATCACCGGTGGGACAACGCCGATGGGCGAACGACTGGCACGGCACCTGGTCGCCGTGCGCGGAGTGCGGCACCTGGTGCTCACCGGCGCCGAGGACCCCGCGCTGACCGCGGAGCTAACCGCGTTGGGCGCCACCGTCACCACCGCGGCGTGCGATCCGGGCGACCGCACGGCGCTGCGCGAGCTGATCGACTGTCTGCCCGCGGAGCATCCGCTGATCATGGCCGTGCACGTACCGCAGGCCCTGCCAAGCGACGAGACAGCTTCTCCGACACCTCCTCCGACACCGGATTCGCTCGCCGGGATGTTGCGCTCGTCGGTCGGTGCCGCGGAGATTCTCGACCAGGAGGTCGGGGCCGCCACGCTCGTCCTGTGCTCGTCGTTCGCCGGAACCGTCGGCGGTAATGGATCCGCCGCCTCGGCCGCGTCGGCGGCCGCACTGGACGCGCTCGCCCGACGGCGCTGGGCTCGCGGCGCGCCCGCGGTGTCGCTGGCCTGGGGGCCCTGGGCGCTGGGCGACGCACCGTCCCGCACCGGGATCGCAGGAGTGGGCGTGCTGGGGGTGCGGGAGGCCGTCGCGCTGTTCGATGCCGCCTGCCGCGCAAGTGAACCCGTGTGGATTCCGGTCAGCCTGGATCTGGCCGAGCTGGCCAGGCAGGCCAGGACGGGGAAGGCGCTGCCGCCGGCGTTCAGGTCGCTGGTCAGGACCACCGGAAAACGCACGGCGGGCGGCGGCGCGGCCTCGGCGACATCGCTACGGCAACGGCTCGCGTCGATGGCGGAAGGCGACCGGGACCGAACGCTGTCCGACCTCATCTCCACGCAGATTTCGGCGGTACTCGGGCTCGAGTCGGCTGATGCGGTGCAGCCGAACCAGATACTTCGCGAGCTCGGGTTCGACTCGTTGTCCATTCTGACCCTGCGAAACCGCTTGAACTCGGCGACCGACCTGCGTCTGGACTCCTCGTCGATGTTCGATCAGTCGACACCGGACGACCTGGTCCAGCACCTCAAGCAGGCACTGCTCGACAACTGATGCGGCAGAGGAGACGATCATGCACCCACCACTTGCGCAGTCCGAACGCGTCGTCAACCCAACGGGACGGGGCTATCTGCTGCTCGAGTCGCATCCGGTCGGATGCTTTCGCAGCGTCGAGTTGATGCGGGCCGAGGTGCCGGCCCCCGAGAAGCCACCGGCGCGGCGGCCGACGGCGCTGGTGATCGGGTCGAGCGCGGGCTATGGCCTGGCGAGCACGATCGCCGGGCTGGTGCGGTACGGCATCAACGGCGTGGGCATCGGCTTCGAGCGGGCGGCCGGGCACCGCAGTGCGACCGCCGGGTGGTACCGCACCATCGCCACCAACGTGATCGCCCGCGAGCTGGGGTCGGACTTCTCGTTCCGCAACGCCGACGCGTTCGCCGACACCACCAAGACCGAGACGCTGGATCTGCTGGCCAAGCGGTTCGGCGGCGTGGACTACCTGATCTACAGCGTGGCCGCGCCCCGGCGCACCGATCCTCGGAGCGGCACCACCTACCAGTCGGTGCTCAAGCCGCTCGGCGCGCCGTACACCACCCGGAACCTGGAGTTCGCCGACGATGGAGCCGCGTACTTGCGAGAGGCCACCGTCGCCCCGGCAGACGCGGCCGAGACCGCCGCGACAGTGCGTGTCATGGGCGGCGAGGACTGGTCCCGCTGGGTCACCGCGCTGGCGGAGCGCGGGCTGCTGCGCGAAGGTTTTCGCACGGTCGCCCTCAGCTATATCGGCTCGCCGTTGACTTCGGCCATCTACCGAGAGGGCACGATCGGCGCGGCCAAGGCCGACCTGGAGTCCACCGCGGTCGCCCTGACCGAACAGCTGGCCGCGGTGGGCGGCCGCGCCTACACCTCGCTGAACGGAGCCGCGATCACCCAGGCATTGACCGCCATACCGGGCATCCCGCTCTATGTCAGCCTGCTCCGTGGCGTCCTGGGCGACCGCTTCCCGTCCCCCGTCGAGCAGTCGCTCCAGCTGTGGAACCAGCTCACCGCACACCGGCCCGACTTGGACGAGTCCGGCCGCATCCGCCTCGATCGCTGGGAGCTGTCCGAGCCGGTCCAGGCCGCCGTGGCCGAACGCTGGCAGTCGATCACCCCCGAGACCGTCACCGAACTGGCCGACATTCCGTGGTTCCGCGCCCAGTTCCGTTCCCTGTACGGCTTCGACGTCCCCGGCGTCGACTACGCCACCCCGGTCGAGACCGACCTGCCCTGGCCGAACTCGTCGATTCCTTCAACCCGCCGCTGAGGGCGTGACCGTCTCCCCCGATACGTTCCCCTTCTCCCGCGTCGGCACCGTCTACGGCGGCTCGAACGAGATCCGGCGATGAGGCTCCGGGCGCTCAACGAAACTAAACTGCGTACACCGCACTCTTTTTTGGTAACCTGAATGCGTGTTGCCGAACATGCCTTGCTCCGCGTCGAGTTGACGCTGTCGCAGTACCGGACGCTGTCCGCGCCGACGCCGCCGGTTCCGTACGACCGGCGCAAGGCCAGGCTCGTGATCACCGACTCCGGCCGGTACCTGCTAGCCACGGCCAGCCAGGAGATCAGCCGGAAGTCGGCGAAAAACAAGCCGAGTGGGTCGCCCGAGAGGGCGCGCATAGAGGGGAACCCAGGTGAGCAAGACGTATCCGCCGCCGAGCGCGGCGATCGACCCCGATCCGAGCCGTTCCTGGTTACGGCGTGCGTGGCCGCTGGTTCGAGCGCACCGTTTGATGTTCGGCACGGCGCTGGTGATGTCCGGGTCCAGCCTGCTGGTGGCGGTACAGGTGCCCACGCTGATCCGGGACGCGGTGGACAACTCGGTTGTGTCGCATAAGGTGCCACTGTCGCACTACCTGTGGTGGCTGGTCGGGATGACGGTGGTCATGCTGGTCGTCGGCTACCTGTCCAAGCAGCTGCTGTTCCGCGCCGCGGCCAAGATCGAGTACGACCTGCGCAACATCGTGTACGGGCACCTGACCAGTCTGTCGTTCCCCTTCTACGACCGGGTGCAGACCGGGCAGCTGATCTCCCGCGCCAACTCCGACATCCGCGCGGTGCAGATGTATCTGTCGTTCGCGCCGTACCTGCTGGTGCAGTGCAGCATCTCGCTGGTGGCGTTCGCGTACATGCTGGCGATCAACGTGCCGCTGGCCATCCTGGCCATGCTGCCGATGCCGCTGCTGTTCGTGTCCAGCCGACGCATGCAGCGCTCCCTGTTCCCGGTGTCCTGGCTGGTCCAGGCCCGGCTGGCCGATGTCGCGACCGTGGTCGACGAAAACGTCAACGGCGTGCGCGTGGTCAAGTCGTTCGCGGCCGAACGGAGCCAGCTGCTGTTGCTTCAGAAGGCCGCGGCAAACGTCCGCTGGGCGAATGTGAAGGACGCCGATCTGCGCGCACGGTGGACGCCCTTGGTGCAGAACCTGCCTCGCGTCGGCATGGCGATCGTGCTGCTGTACGGCGGACACCTCGTCATTCAGGGCAGTCTGGGTATCGGCGCGATCCTGGCCTTCAACGCGTATCTCCTGATGCTCCAGGTGCCGTTCCAGGTGTTCGGCAACCTGATCATGCTGGGGCAGCGGTCTTCGGCCGCGGCCAAGCGGCTGTATGAGGTGCTGGACGAGAAGCCGGAGATCGTGGACGCCCCCAAGGCACTGGAGATCACCGGGGCGCGCGGTGACGTTCAGTTCAACGACGTCACCTTCGGCTATGGCGACGGCCCCGACGTGCTGAACGGGTTCTCGCTGCGGCTGCACCACGGCGAAACGGTGGCGGTGGTCGGTCGGACCGGCACCGGAAAGTCCACCGTCGCCAGGCTGCTGCCGCGTTTCTACGACGTGCGCGACGGTTCCGTCACCGTGGACGGGCACGACGTGCGGGACCTGACCCTGCACAGCCTGCGGGACGCCGTCGGCATCGTGCTGGACGAGCCATTTCTCTTCTCGGCGTCGGTCCGTGACAACATCGCCTACGGGCGGCCGGACGCGGACATCACCGACATCGAGCGCGTGGCCCGGCTGGCCGGGGCGCATGAGTTCATCACCGAGCTGTCCGACGGTTACGACACCGTCATCGGCGAACGCGGCTACACGCTGTCCGGCGGGCAGCGGCAGCGCATCGCGATTGCCCGGACGCTGCTGGTGAATCCGCCGGTACTGGTGCTCGACGACGCCACCAGCGCCATCGATGTCCAGGTGGAGCAGGAGATCCACGCCGGGCTGCGGACCCTGTTCGCCGGCCGGACGACGTTGATCATCGCGCACCGACCGTCCACCATCAGCCTGGCCGACCGCGTGGTGCTGCTGGACGGCGGGCGGATCGTCGCCGATGGCACGCACAAGGACCTGTTGGCGAGCACGCCGCTGTACGCGGAAGTGCTCGCGCAGGCGGACGAGAGCATCGCGGAACTAGGGAGTGTGGGGCGATGACGTCTCCCGTAGGTGGTGGTGGCGCGGCGTTCACCGGCGGCGGCAGGGCGACCCAACCAGGTCTGCCGTTCGCCGGCGTGCCGCCAGAGATGCAGGCGAGCGTCGACAAGTTGCTCAAGGCCGAGCCGGAACATTCCGAGCCCGAGGTCGTCTTCGAGCACAGCCGGCCCGATCCCGACGGCGCCAGGCTGAGTCTGCGGCGGCTGATCCGCCGGTACTGGCCGCTGGCGCTGCTGGCCGGAGTGTTCGTGGTCGTGGAGGCGCTGGCCTTGCAGGCCGGTCCGAAGCTGACCCAGATCGGGATCGACGACGGCATCACGGCGAAGAACTCCGGCGCGTTGCTGCTGGTCGCGGTCATATACCTGGTCAGTCTGGTGGTCACCGGCCTCGCGCAGGCCGCGCGGGTCAAGGTGACCGGGCGGATCGCCGCGTGGGTGATGAACGACCTGCGGATAAGGGTCTTCACCCAGTTGCAGCGGCTGTCGCTGAACTTCTACACCGGCGAGAAGGCCGGCGTGATCATGACCCGGATGACCAGCGATATCGAGAACCTCCAGCAGCTGCTGCAGGACGGCCTGGCACAGTTCGCCGTCCAGGGCCTGACCATGGTGATTGTCACGGTGCTGCTGTTCACCTACGACGTGCGGCTGGCGCTCATCACCATCGTGCTGGTGGTGCCCGTCCTGACCGCGCTGTCCCTGTGGTTCCGCCGCGCGTCCGGCAAGGGCTACGTGCGGGTACGGGACACCATCGCCGACGTGATCGCCGACCTTTCCGAGAGCCTGCAAGGTGTTCGCATCGTCACGGCGTACAACCGGCAGCGGCACAACACCGAGCACCACCGGCAGGTCACAGGCAAGTACTACGACGCCAACGTGCGAACCGGACGGATCAACTCGGTCTACACGCCGAGCACCCAGGTCATCGGCGTCGCCGGACAGATCGTGCTGCTGGCCATCGGCGCCGGCATGGTCACCGACCGGCAGCTGACCATCGGCGAGCTGGTGGCGTTCCTGCTTTCCCTGGGAGCCTTCTTCCAGCCCATCCAGCAGCTGGTGCAGCTGTACAACACATACCAGCAGGGGCAGTCGTCGATCGTGAAGCTGAGGCAGCTGCTGAGTACCCGACCGGAGGTCGAGGAGGACCCTGGAGCCGTCGACCTGCCGAAGGTCGAGGGTGAAATCGTCTTCGACGACGTGACGTTCGGCTATCTTCCCGACCGACCAGTGATCTCCGATGTGTCGCTGGACATCCGGGCCGGCGAGACCGTGGCGTTCGTCGGTCCGACCGGTGCCGGCAAGTCCACCCTCGCCAAACTGGTCACCCGGTTCTACGACCCGACCTCTGGACGGATACTCATCGACGGGCGCGACCTCCGGGACGTGCGGATTGAGTCCCTTCGCCGACAGCTCGGCGTTGTGCCGCAGGAGCCCTTCCTGTTCGCCGGGCCGCTTCGGGACAACATCCGCTTCGCCGCCTCGGACGCCTCCGACGACCGGGTCTGGGAGGCGCTGCGGGTCGTCGGCCTGGTCGACGTGGTAGAGCGGCTGCCCGACGGTCTCGACACCGTCGTTCAAGAGCGGGGCCAGTCCCTGTCCTCCGGCGAACGCCAGCTCGTCGCGCTGGCCAGGGCTTTCCTGGCCCAGCCCCGGGTGCTGGTCCTGGACGAGGCCACGTCCAACCTGGACCTCCAGACCGAGACCAAGATCGAGGGCGCCCTGGACGTGCTGCTCGAGGGCCGCACCGCGATCCTGATCGCGCACCGGCTCTCCACCGCCATGAAGGCCGACCGCATCGTCGTCGTCGACGAGGGCGGGATCGTCGAGGTCGGTTCGCACGACCAACTCGTCGCCGCCGACGGCAAGTACACCCAGATGTACGCCACCTGGACCAGTCAAGCCGCTGAGGTCCACTCATAAACCCTGCTCCAGCCGCAGCACCACCGATCACGAGGAGGTCCGATCATGGTTACTGTCGTCTTCGGCGCACGTGGCAACGTCGGCCGTCAGGTCGCCGCCGGCCTGCTGGCCGCTGGCGAAAAGGTCAGGGGGACCAGCAGAAATCCGGCGGCGGGCGGCTTCCCGTCCACGCTGGAGGTCGTCCCGGCCGACCTGGAGCGCCCCGAGACCCTGCCCGCGGTGCTGGCCGGTGCCGACAAGGTGTTCCTGTACGCCAAACCGGACGAGATCGAGGGCTTCGTGGCGGCGGCGCAATCCGCCGGCGTCCGGCAGGTGGTCCTGCTGTCGTCGGTGTCGGTCGTAATGTCCACCGCCGAAAAGAACCCGATCGCGCAGATGCACCGGACGGTCGAGTCGGCCATCGAGCGGTCGGGTCTGCGCTGGACATTCATCAGGCCGGGCATGTTCGCGACCAACGCCCGGTGGTGGTGGGGGGAATCGATCCGTACGGAGGGCGTCGTGCGCCTTCCGTACCCGGAGGCGCAGAACGCACCCGTCCATGAGAGGGACATGGCCGCGCTCGCCGTGACCGCTCTGACCGAGCCGGGCCACTCCCACCAGGCGTACACCGTCCACGGGGCCGAGTCGCTGACGCTGCGGCGCCAGGTGGAGCACATCGGTGAGGCCATCGGGCGCCCGATCCGGGTGGAGGCGGTCTCTCGCGAGCAGGCGCGGGAGGAATTGGTCAAGAAGGCGCCTCCAGTTGTGGCCGATGCGCTTCTGGGCATGTGGGCCGCCGCCGACGGCGTTCCGGCCCCGGTCTCGGTCATCGTCGCCAGGATCACCGGCAGGCCCGCGCAGACGTTCGCGCAGTGGGCCGCCGATCACGCCGACGACTTTCGCTGAGCGTCCTCCTCGGCTGGCCGCCGTGCGGTGGTCAGCCGAGGAGAAGCGAGATGCCCATGAGAACGGGAACCGACACGACTGTTGTTTCCGGGGCCGGATGACTGGCTGTCACCGGCCGGATCCGGTTCCCGCTCCTGCGGTGGGTGCTCGCTCTGCGCAGGGCGTGGCAGGCGCGGCGCCTGGTCGCCGACTTCGGTGAGGGGATGGACGCCCGGACGGCATGGGTGATGGCCCGCCTGGCGCCGGTCCAGACCGCGAGGAGTAACTGCAGTTCGCGGGCGACTCGGTAGAGGCTCAGGCCGGCGCCGTCTCTTTTGGGGACCGGGTGATGCGCTGCAGGGTGCAGAAGGCGTGCGCGACGGAGACGAGGGTGACGTGGTGGTGCCAGCCTCTCCAGGTGCGGCCTTCGAAGTGGGCCAGGCCCAGGGCCTGTTTCATCTCG
>NZ_JBSFHA010000162.1:0-8871 GCF_053596855.1 Streptomyces sp. NPDC001617 | reverse complement strand
GAGCGCATCGAGCTCTCCGGCGTCCCGGAGGCCGAGATCCACGGCCGCGCGGTCACCGACCTCGTGCACCTGCTCGCCGAGCTGCTGGAGAACGCGACAACGTTTTCCTCCCCGCAGGCCAAGGTCCGCGTCACCGCGACCCGTCTGCCCGACGCCCGCATCGTGGTGGAGATTCACGACGAGGGCATCGGCGTGAGGGCGGAGGACTTCGCGGACATCAACGACAAGCTGGCGAATCCGCCCAGGATCGACGCCGCGCTCTCCCGGCAGATGGGTCTGTTCGTGGTCGGCCGGCTCGCCGACCGGCACGGCATCCGCGTCCAACTGCGCCCCTCGGGCGAGCAGAAAGGCACGACGTCGTCGGTCATGCTCCCCGACACGGTCACCTATGCGGCGACGGAGTCCGTACCGGTCGATGGAATCGCCGGCGTTCCCTCCTCTCCGGAGGGAGCACCGAACTCCACAGCCTTCGCCGCGATCATCGCGGAGTCCGTCGCCGGCCGCGGCCACGGGACCTACGAGGCCTGGGACGAGCAGGGCGCGGACGGGGGCGACCCCGCCTCCGATGATCGAGATCGCCGGTCTTGAGCCTTAGGAAGGGAGGGCGCGAGGGGGACGGGCCCGCCGGCACACCACACCGGGAAGATCCCGGGGCCGTCTCTCCCGCGCAACAGCAGGCCTGGCAGGCCTGAACGACGGCGCGTTCATGAACCGTCGGAACCGGAAGCTTGAAGACTCAAGAAGATTCGGCCACACTATCGTTTGATACTTCAAACATCTCGCTGCGGGGCTCCTCCCGTAGTCGTCTCACTGGAGTCGCCATGTCTGTTGCCTCTGACGCCGTCACCGCCCGCCGTGGTCCGCTCGTTGTGGCGGGAGGTGTGGTCGCCGCGATCGTGGCGGCCTCGGTGGCGGACGCCGTACTCGCTCTCCTCGCCCTGGCCGCGGGCGCACCCGACGACTTCCGCCCGCTGAAGGCGTCCTCGTACATCTTCCTGACGGCCGTCGGCGTGGTGGCAGGCGCGATCGGCTGGGCCATCGTGCGCAAGGTGTCGAAGGACCCCGCGGCGCTGGTGCGTTGGCTGGTGCCGACTCTCGTCGTGGTGTCGTTCGTGCCCGATTTCCTGCTCTTCGGCGACGGCGGCGCGACCGGTGTCGGGGCGCTGCTTCTGATGCACGTGGTGGTCGCGGCGGTCGCGGTGTTCACCTACCGCAAGGTCATGCCCCTGTCGTAGGGGCGAGCACCGACAACGAACGGCGGGCACGGACCGTAGCCCTGCCCGCCGTCCGCCCTCTGGTGTGGTCGGGCGCCCCTGCTGCCGCCGCGACGGCGAAGGCGGCGTAGAGCCGGTGCCGACGGGCCGAGGTCAGAGGCCGAGTACCCGCTCGGCGTTGCGGTGGACAACTCCCAGAAGACGTTGCCCTTGTGCAGGGCGACCGCGGTCACCTCGTCGACCCAGGGCCGGCCGGGATGGGCGGCGATGATCGTCATGTCGGGGAAGTCGGCCGCGAGATGGTCCACGGCCAGCGGGTGGGCGTGTTCCAGCCGGGAGCCGAGGCCGCCGGGCATACCGGCCCCCATGCCGGTCGTCCCGACGTCGATCATCACGGGCGCGCCGAGCCCGGAGATCGTCTCGAACAGCGGGCTCAGGGCACGGTCGTCGACCGCGCAGCGGCCCATGACCGGGTGGAAGTGGAAGCCGAGGACGCCGAGTTCGGTCACCGCGCGCTTCGCCTCGTCGATCGCCGCCTCCCCCTTGAAGGGGTCCATCGCGCGCCAGGTGTGGATGACGCGTTCCCGGTACTTGGCACGCAGCTCGGTGACGTAGTCGTTGCTGCACGGCGGTGCGCCGATGACGGTCTCGATGTCGAAGGCGACCAGGACCACCTCGACCCCGGCGGCGGTGAACTTCTCGACGACCTGTTCCTAGGATTCCGCCGTCCACTGCCGGCCCCAGTACTTTCCGAAGTGCCTCGACGAAGACACCCTGCGGGTCGATCCAGGGCTGGCCCGAAACCAGCCGCGAGCTGAGCATACGGCCCGGCTCTCTTGGTCGAAAACCCATCTACCAGGGGCTTCATCCGTCCGTCAGGCCAACTGCCCATCCGGCAGGTGAGGTTGGAACCGGCTCACTGTCCGACAGAAACGTCAGAATGCGCGAACACCGGGCGGAGACACGCTGACAATCCCGTTCGTCGTCCCGGCACACGTCGGCCCTGCCTCTCCCTCCCATGAACTGCCAGTCCGGCATGGGCGGCGGCGGTCAGCCATGGCAGCGATCAATTGAGCAGGAAGGTTGCAGACCGGCTGCTCGACGGCACCCGGTTGAGCCGGGCGGACGGACCTGCTGTTGCCCCGTGAGCAGAGCGCTGTAGTAGAACGGTGTGCCCTACGTACCTGCCGACCTCACCCGCGTGGTCATCCACTCGGAGACCAACCACCCCGACCTGCGAGCCGCCAGGTCAGTCACCGGCCTTTTTGCCGAACCATCCGAGCGACCGGACGACGGACGCGCCGATAAAGAGGATGCCGAGAGGAACGATCGTGAACCAGGCAGCACCGGCTTTCATGGCCGCGAGCAAGGCGATGGCGCCGATGGCCAGCGCCAGGAGCACGAGCATGCCCAGAAGGACACGAATCTTGGAAACCAACGGAGGACTCTCCCAATGTTCAGCCGGGCTCTATTGACTAGACAGCGTTCGCTACCCGTTGGACCGCTGGCGACGGTTGCCCAGTAGAGAGGCAGCAAGCTCCCCGGCGTGACACCACGGCTCCCTCAGGAAGCTCATGGGGCGAGTCTCCCAACGCTGCCTTCCGGAGGCGCCAGTAGAACTACTTAATCGAATACGTAGGTTCACCGGCCGGGGCGGGGCAAAGCAGCGGCCAGCCATACACTGAGCCATGAACGTGCAGGTCATAGCCGACCCAAAGGGGCGTCTGCTGTGGGCTTCACCGGCCCTGGCCGGTGCCGTCCATGCCGTCCGGGCGGCCCGCGAGCACGGCATCATCGACGCTCTCGCCGAGGCCGGCATCACCTGCTGGGCGGACAAGGGGGACCAGGGCGCAGGCGGCACGATCCGCCTCCCGTACCGCGGCCGGTGGGACCGCCTCTCCGCCGGTCAGCAGGCCGTCAACCGATCCCACGCAAAGGTCCGGGCCCTGGTCGAACAGGCCATCGCCACCCTCAAGTGCTCGACGACCCGAATCACCAGCCTCGTCCAAGCCGTCCTCACCCTCCATCTCGCCAGCTCATGCTGAGGATGGAAAGGCTCACTGGCCGCCGCGATGATGCCACGCTTGACCCCAGGCAGCCCGAAGGAGGCGTCCTCGTCGTACCGCTCGACGAATCCCGGACTGACCGCGGGCCGGGATCGCATGGCGGAAGGACACCGCTGAGGCCGGTGCCAGGACTTCGGGGGTGGTCAGCGCCTTGAAGGATCGGAGCATTCGTGCCCAACTCCCTTGTCCGTCGTCTCTCGTACCGAGGGGCGTGTCGAGGACCTCCGGCGCAGGTTTTGGGTCATACCCGTCGGGCGTCCTGAGTGGCCGTCGTCCGGCGGAGGAGAGGCAGCAGTGTGACCGCCAGGAGCGCTGAGGCGAGGCCGAGGCCGCCGACGGCGGTGGAGAGGCCGCCTGTGGCGGACTTGAGCGAGGTGAGGGCGATCGGGCAGATGAACTGTCCGAGGAAGAACGACGCGGTCCACAGGCCGGTGCCGCGCCCGCGGTTGCCGAATTCCAGCTTGGACAGTGCCCAGGTGACCAGGGTGGGGAGCAGGAAACCGGTGCCGATGCCGTTGAGGAAGGTGCCCAGGATGAGGATGGCCACGTTGTGCGCCAGGCCGATCACCACGAGCCCGGCTCCGCACAGGGCGAAGATCGCGGGCAGTCTGCGCTCCGGCCGGCCGACCATCGAGGCGAAGATGACGCATCCGGTGACGGTGGCGGCGCTCGCGATCGCTGTGACCATGCCGATGAGGCCGCTCGACTGTATGCCCAGGCCGTTCATGAGATAGGCCATTTCCGCCGGGACGGCATAGAAGACGATGCCGCCGAACACCGACAGCAGGCAGACACCGGCCAGTCGGAGCCCGGAAGACCGCCGCCCTGCGACGGCGGGCGCCTGGTCCATGGCCGCGTCCGGTCGGGGCTCGGGCAGCAACAGCGCCAGCGCGGGGGCGAGGAGCAGTCCGACGGCGTAGAGGCGGAACGGCGCACGCCAGTCCGAGGCGGCCATCGCGCCGCCGAGGATGAAGAACGCGGTGGCGGAGATCGTGGCGCACACGGACTGCAGGGCGAGGTAGCGGTCGCGTACCCGGTCCGTGTAGTAATCGCCGATCAGGGTGGTGCAGGAGGTCATGATGAAGGCCTCGGCGACACCGAGGAGGGCGCGGCTGGCCACGATGGCGCCGAGCGAGTGCAGCCACAGCGGTGCGGTGCCGAACAGCGCGTAGAGGGCGGTCGCGACGACCAGCAGAGGCTTGCGTCCCAGACGGTCGACGAGGACACCGGCGAGAGGAGCCAGCAGGGCGAGTGTGAGCGCGGGAATGGTGAGGAGCATCGGGACCAGTGCGTCCGCGTGGGCCGCCGTCTCGAACTGATCCTGCAGCTTCGGCAGCACCGGCGCGAGGAGCACGGCCCCGAGGACCGGCAGACAACTGCCGGTCATCAGGAGCAGCACGCGCAGAGGGCTCCCGGCTTCGGGCGCGGGCTCGGTGTGGGGGACGACGAAACTGCCCGAGGGCATGGGCGGGGAAGCGAATCCGGGCACGCAAGGACTCCAGCACAGCGGTGAGCAGGGGCGCAGCGGATGCCGCCGTGACCGTGCCACACCGCAGAGCACTGGTGCACCGAAGGGAAACGCCCGGACGAAAGAGGGGGCGTCAGGACTTGCACGACTATGGGCCAGGATGCGCCCGGTGCCTATCCCCTGGGTCATTCAACTCGTGGATCATGCATATCCGGTCCGTGGATGGTCGGCCAACTCCCGTGACGCCGCTCGTTGTTCGTGCTGCGTTCGCCAACCGCTCGTCGTCTGTCGACTCCTGTCCCAACCCCGCTGCCTCGCACAACTCGCTGTGAGTGAAGGGCGGGATGTGAAGGTCGCGCAGCAATCGCGTGACGCGCCTCCGCAGTTGGGCTGCACGTCGCAGGGCGGCCCGCAGGTCCGGCACGAGATGGCCGGGTGATACCGGACGTCCGAAGACCGCGCACGCCGCACCTACGCCGTACGCCCACGGCAGCCGCGTCACCAATCCACCCTGGCGACCTGAGCACCCGCGGCGCACACGCTTGAATCAGCAGGCCCCCACGGCCAACTGCGCATAGACACGGCGGCAGGCGTAGGCGCAGGCGCGGACATCGTCATGCCGTGACCTGGGGCGGCCGTCCGCTCTCGGCAGGGGCCCGACTGCCCAACCCGGCGAACGTTCCTGGTCACCCCCTCGATCAGCGCACTGACCCTCCGCGGCCCGCTCTCCTGGGTTTCGGGGTCGGTACGAACGCCGTGTCGCCTACGACGACGTTCTTGATCGGCTTGCGGGATGTGTCGGCCATCAGCACCGGTGCGTCGCTGGTGAAGCTGTTGGGCGCGGTGCACCCCGCCGCGCGGGAGCCTGCCCTGCCTCCAAGAGCTGAGCCAAGGCTGTCGTCGGGCATCCCGGCCAGGCAGCCGATGGCAGCGGACTGGCCGACCTGGCCCCAGTTGACCTGTGGACCCGACGGGAGCTGTTGAGCCAGTCCATGCCGTCGTGAGAGGCCTGAGCGGCTACTGAGCTTCCTCGGGTTGGGCCTCCTGCTCCTGTGACTCGGCCGGGGAGACCGGCGTGGGCTGGGCGGTGTCGGGGGCGGTGTAGTAGACGGAGCGTCCCTGCTTGGTGCGCTGCGCCTGGCTCTTGGCGACGAGGTTTTCGAGGGAGGTGCGTACGACGGTGTTCTTGATGCCGCGGTCGGGGTGGGCCTGGCCGAGGGCGGCGGTGATCTCGACGGTGGAGCGTGGTTCGTTCTGTTCGGTGAGGTGCTGGCGGATCAGTTCGACCAGTGAGGGCTGCCCCGCTGTTGAGTTGGTGGCCCCGGTCTTCTTGGCCGGCTTACGGGCTTGTGTGCGGCTTGGTGCGGCGGTGGTTTTCTTGGCCTGCTCAGTGGTGCTCGTGCGTGCGGCGGCTTTTCTGCGGGGAGCCGGCACGGTGGCCTGCTCGGGCGCGGCGGGCTCGGCCGGTGGGGGGGTGATGCCGAGTGCCTGCTGCATGTTCACCAGCACGGTGTGGTTGTGCTGCAAGGTGGCCAACTGCTGCTGGAGTGCGGCCATCTCCCCGCTGACGCGTTCCTGTTCCTTGAGGTTGTGTTCGAGGTCCTGGGTAACCTGGGCGGCGTACTGCGAGGTCAGATCCGTGGAGGAGGTCGTGCTCTCGGACATGATGCTGGCCTTTCCTTGATGTCACGGCCGAAAAGGGGTCTGCGGCGGCCGCGGAGAACCCGGGTGAGTGACCCGCGCGCCAGGCACCGTAGGTGCCGCATCACAGCGCGGGGCCTGGCGTAGAGATAGTACGGACGGGCCGATGAGGTTGTTCCGCACAGTAACCGCCTTTTCCTCGGCCTGACCCACCCGCTTGACTCCGCACCTGGTCGATGGCCGACATGGGTTCTGCGCTGGCCGGTGCCGGGGATACCGCCGCCGCGGCGGCGAAGGACCGCAAGTACTGCACGAGCTACCGCGAGCAACCCGGCTGGGAGGCAGCCGCCAGGGCTGCCGTGTACGCACGCCGGCCAGTTGTCGAAGGGCTCGCCTCGTCCGTGCTGCCGGAGTATGCCGCCCCTGCCCGGAAGTTGCTGCAGGTGATGGACGAGACGCCGCCCTTGCCGGACCTCTGAGCGATCATTGCGGGACAACACTCAACAATGCCGTTGGACGTTGCGGTGGGTGATCAGGCAGACAGCGAGCCTTTTCCAGCCTCAGATCGACGTCGCCAGATGCAGGGCGAGGACGGCCTTGACCAGGTCGGTGATACGGGTGGTGCTGCAGCGGAGCTTGCGCAGCAGGCGCCAGGACCTCAGGGTGGCCATCGCCTGCTCGCCGACCGCGCGGATCCTGGCGTGGGAGACGTTGACGGCTTGCTGGCCTGCGGAGATGTTCTCCCAGCGGGCGCGGTAGGGGACGTGCACGGTGCCGCCGGCACCCTGGTATCCCTTATCGGCCCAGCAGCGCACGTCGGCCTCGGCCAGGGCGTCGATGATGCCGTGGGTGCGTAACCGATATTCATCTATTTCACCCCGCCCTCGGCTATCCTCCGAAGGATTCCCCAGAGCTGTGCAGGGCCCGCCGGAGCTGGCTTCGCCCCAGGGCCGGGCGACAACTCGCCGGGCGGAGTCCCGTGTTCTCCTCCCCGTCTCCCGATCGTGCCCGATGTCCTTCCCGGATTCTCGAAGGAGCATGAATTGCGTGTGAATGTGCGTGTCCGACGGCGCCCGCAACTGACGGGGTTTCGCGCAGTAGCAACAGTTGCGGTGTCCGCGGCCCTCGTCGTGCCCCTCGCTGCGACCCCGTCGAGTGCGAACACGGTCCACGAGAGTGCGGCGGTCCGCGAGAGTGCGGCCGTCGGCCCTCGGACGCTCTGGGCGGTGCGACAGGACGGCACTGCGGAGACACGCGCTCACCTGCGGGAGTTAGCGCGGAAGTTGGTCGAAGAAGGAGTGCCCGGGGTGATCGTGCGGGTGGACGACGGTCACGACAGGCCCATCGAGATCTCCGAGCAGGCCGCCTGGACGAAGAAGGACCATCGGCTCAGGGCGGACGACGAGGTGCGAGAAGCGTCCAACACCAAGACGGTGATGGCCACCCTCGTCCTGCAACTGGTCGCTGAGCACAGACTCGCCCTTACCGACCCGGTCGACAAGTGGCTGCCCGGCCAGGTGCGCAACGGCAGAGCGATCACCCTGCGCATGCTGCTCAACCACACGAGTGGGTTGTTCGACTACACCGAGGACCCCGCCCTCGCACCGGCCCTCACTGGCCGGGACTCCCACGTATGGACGTCGACGGAAATCCTGAGCCTGGTGAGCAGACACCCGGCACTGTTCGAGCCCGGCACCGAGTGGTCGTACAGCAACACCAACTACATCGCGATCGGCGCCGTCCTGGAGAAGGCCACCGGTAAGAACCTTGCGGCGCTGGTGCGGGACCGGATCGCCGGACCCCTGGGGCTCCGGCACACCTTCTACGCCACCGGCTCCGCCTGGCACGACCGGCACGCGCACGGCTACGAACCTGACGCCGCCCACATGCCACCGAACGTCCCCGACGAGTTCAGGAACTACGCCGGACCGCAGCACGACGACCACGTGGACGTCACCGGCGACTACGTCACGGCCGACGGAGCGGATGCCGCGATCGTGTCCACCGCCGATGACTGGTCCCGTTTCTACGGCGCGCTGATGTCGGGCCGCCTGCTGCCCGCCGCCCAACTGGCCGAGATGCGCACCACCGTGCCGGAGGACGGGCCGGGGGACCCGGACGAGCTCGGCTACGGGTTGGGCATAGAGACGGCGAAGACCGACTGTGGCACGGTCTGGGACCACGTCGGCGTCGTCCCGGGCTATGCGACCTACAACGTCACCGACTCCACCGGCCATCGCACGGCCGCCTTCTTCTTTGCCACGTCCACTCTCAGCAAGCAGGCGCACCAGACCGGCGCGGCCCTGATGGACGCGGTCAACTGCGCCATGTTCGACTGACCAGCGCGTTTCCGTGGTAGCCGCCTCCGGACCACGATCTGAAACGCTTGACTGAGTAGTCCGGTCCCCTGTCGGGGACACCCTTTGGGCGTGAAAATCGGTCTGTGGCCGTCCGGCGGACGTCGTTTCCGCTTGGTGCGTTC
>NZ_JBSFHA010000161.1:0-9227 GCF_053596855.1 Streptomyces sp. NPDC001617 | reverse complement strand
GAGACTGACGAAGCGTCAGGAGTGGCTGGGGAAACCGAGGTTGATGCCCGCGTCGGCCGGGTCGGGCCAGCGCGTGGTGATCACCTTCCCCTGCGTGTAGAAGGCGACGCCGTCGTTGCCGTAGACGTGCAGGTCCCCGAAGAGGGAGTCCTTCCAGCCGCCGAAGGAGTGGTAGCCGACGGGCACCGGGATCGGGACGTTCACGCCGACCATGCCCGCCTTGACCTCCAGCTGGAAGCGGCGGGCGGCGCCGCCGTCCCGGGTGAAGATCGCGGTGCCGTTGCCCCAACGCGAGTCGTTGATCAGCTTGATGGCCTCGTCGTACGACTCCGCACGGACCACCGCCAGCACCGGGCCGAAGATCTCGTCCCGGTACGCGTCCGCCGTCAGCGGCACCTTGTCGAGCAGCGAGACGCCGAGGAAGAAGCCGTCCGCGCACTCGGGGTGTCCCTCGACCGAGTAGCCGGTGCCGTCGACGACGACCTGCGCGCCCTGCTCGGCGGCCGAGGACACGTACGACGCCACCTTGTCGCGGTGCTCGCGCGTGATCAGCGGGCCCATCTCGGACGACGTGTCGTTGCCGGGGCCGATCTTCAGGTTCTTCGCGCGCTCGGCGATCCTTGCGACCAGCTCGTCGCCGGTCTCGCCGACGGCGACCACGACGGACACGGCCATGCAGCGCTCGCCCGCCGAGCCGTAGGCCGCGTTGATCGCCTGGTCGGCCGCGAAGTCCAGGTCGGCGTCGGGGAGTACGAGCATGTGGTTCTTGGCACCGCCCAGCGCCTGGACGCGCTTGCCGTGCTCAACCGCCTTGAGCTGGATGTACTTTGCGATCGGCGTCGAGCCGACGAAGGAGACCGCCTCGATGTCCGGGTGTTCCAGGAGGCGGTCCACGGCGACCTTGTCGCCCTGCACGATGTTCAGCACGCCGTCCGGCAGGCCTGCCTCGGAGGCCAGTTCGGCGAGGCGGAAGGAGGCCGACGGGTCCTTCTCGCTCGGCTTCAGCACGAAGGTGTTGCCGCACGCGATGGCCAGCGGGAACATCCACATCGGCACCATGGCGGGGAAGTTGAACGGCGTGATGCCGACGACCACACCGAGCGGCTGCCGGATCGAGGCCACGTCGACACGGGTGGACACCTGCGTCGACAGCTCGCCCTTCAGCTGCACGCTGATCCCGCAGGCCAGCTCGACGATCTCCATGCCGCGCGCGACCTCGCCCAGCGCGTCGGAGTGCACCTTGCCGTGCTCGGCGGTGATCAGCTCGGCGATCTCGTCGCGGTGGGCGTCCAGCAGCTCGCGGTACTTGAAGAGGATCGCGGTGCGCTTGGCGAGCGAGGAGGTGCCCCAGGTCTCGAAGGCGGCCTTGGCGGAGGCGACGGCGGCGTCCACCTCGTCGACGGTCGCGAAACCGACCTGCTTCTCCTGCGCGCCGGTCGCCGGGTTGTATACGGCGCCGTGGCGGCCGGAGGTGGACTCGACGGGCTTGCCGCCGATCCAGTGGGTGATGGTCTTCATGGTGCGGGGCCTTTCAAAGGGTCGAGCAGGGGGGGACGGCGGGGGATGTCAGAGGTGGCGGCGTCGGCCGGCGACCTGGCGCTCGTACTGCTCGCGGGCCTGTACGGCGGCCTCGCGGGAGGCGGTCTCGGCGACCGGGACGTCCCACCAGGCCTCGGCCGGCGGAGCGGTCGGGGTGGCGGTGTCGGTCTCGACGTAGACGCAGGTCGGGCGGTCGGAGGCGCGGGCCGTGGCGAGCGCCTCGCGGAGTTCGCGGACGGTCTTCGCGCGCAGGACGTCCATGCCGAGGCTGCCCGCGTTGGCGGCCAGGTCGACGGGGAGCGGGGCGCCGGTGAAGGAACCGTCGGCAGGCGAACGGTAGCGGTACGCCGTGCCGAGGCGCTCGCCGCCGACCGTCTCGGAGAGGCCGCCGATGGAGGCGTAGCCGTGGTTCTGGATGAGGAGGAGGTTGACCGGGAGGCCCTCCTGGACGGCGGTGACGATCTCGGTCGGCATCATCAGGTAGGTGCCGTCGCCCACCAGGGACCAGACGGGGGTGTCGGGGGCGGCCTGCTGGACGCCGATGCCGGCCGGGATCTCGTAGCCCATGCAGGAGTAGCCGTACTCCAGGTGGTACTGGCGGGGGCTGCGGGCCCGCCACAGCTTGTGCAGGTCGCCGGGGAGCGAGCCGGCCGCGTTGATCACCACGTCCTCGTCGCCGACGACCGCGTCCAGGGCACCCAGAACCTGGGTCTGCGTGGGCACGGCGTTCTCGTCGGCGGCCGTGTAGGCGGAGTCGACAACCTGTTCCCAGCGTTCCTTGCCGGCGCGGTACTCGGCCTCGTGAACCGAGTCCACACGGTAGTCCGCCAACGCCTCCGTCAACGCTGTGAGCCCCGCGCGCGCGTCGCACACCAGCGTCCGCGCCGACAGCTTGTGAGCGTCGAACGCCGTGATGTTGAGGTTGACGAACCGCACGGCCGGGTTCTGGAACAGCGTCCCGGAAGCGGTCGTGAAGTCCGTGTACCGCGTGCCGACGCCGATCACCAGGTCGGCCGTGCGCGCGATGTCGTCGCTGACCGCCGTGCCGGTGTGGCCGATGCCACCGAGGTCGGCGGGGTGGTCGTAGCGCAGCGAGCCCTTGCCTGCCTGCGTCGAGGCGACCGGGATGCCGGTGGCCTCCACCAGCGCCTTGAGCGCCTCCTCGGCCTGGCTGTGGTGGACGCCGCCGCCCGCGACGATCAGCGGACGCTCGGCGGCCCGGATCGCCGCCACCGCCTCGGCCAGCTCGTAGGGGTCGGGAGCGGGACGCCGTACGTGCCACACGCGCTCGGCGAAGAACTCCTCCGGCCAGTCGTGGGCCTCGGCCTGCACGTCCTGGGGGAGGGCGAGCGTGACCGCGCCGGTCTCGGCCGGGTCGGCGAGGACCCGCATGGCGTTCAGCGCCGAGGGGATCAGGGCCTCGGGACGCGTGATGCGGTCGAAGTACCTCGAGACCGGGCGCAGGGTGTCGTTCACCGACACGTCGGCCTCGGTCGGGTGCTCCAGCTGCTGCAGGAGCGGGTCCGGGGCGTGCGAGGCGAAGTAGTCGCCGGGCAGGAGCAGGACCGGCAGGCGGTTGATGGTGGCGAGTGCGGCGCCGGTGACCAGGTTGGTGGCGCCGGGGCCGATGGAGGTCGTCACGGCCTGGGCGGAGAGACGGTCGAGCTGGCGGGCGTAGCCGACGGCCGCGTGCACCATGGACTGCTCGTTGCGGCCCTGGTGGTACGGCATGGTGGCCTCGCCCGCCTCCAGGAGGGCCTGGCCGATCCCGGCAACGTTGCCATGACCGAAGATGCCCCAGGTGCCGGCGATCAGCCGGTGGCGTACGCCGTCGCGCTCGGTGTACTGGGCGGACAGGAACCGCACCAGGGCCTGGGCGACGGTCAGTCGGCGGGTGGGGGTGCTCATCAGGACTTCTCCGGGGCCGTGTAGAGGGGGAGGCGGGGGTCGACCGGTTGGTCGGGCCAACTGTCGCGGACCCAGGCGTGATCGGGGTGGTCGCAGATCAGCCAGGCACGCTCGGGCTCGGGGCCGGCCATGACGTTGAGGTAGTACATGTGGTGGCCGGGCACGGCCATGGAGGGCCCGTGCCAGCCGTCGGGGATCAACACCACGTCTCCGCCGCGGACTTCGGCCAGCACGTCGGTGTTGCGGCCGTGACCGGACGGGGACACACGCTGGTAGCCGAGGCCGGGCGTGCCGTCGTGGTCGGCGAACTCGAAGTAGTAGACCTCTTCGAGGACGGACTCCTCGCCGGGCCGGTGCTCGTCGTGCTTGTGCGGCGGGAACGACGACCAGTTGCCGCCGGGCGTGATCACCTCGACCGCGATCAGCTTGTCGCACTCGAAGACGCCTGCCGCACCGAAGTTGTTGACCTGGCGGGAGGAGTTCCCGGTGCCGCGCAGCTCCACGGGGACCGAGGAGGCCGGGCCGTAGCGGGCGGGCAGTCGGCGGGTGCAGCGCGCGCCGGTGAGCGCGAACCGTCCGCCGCCCGCGCTCATGACGGTCGTACGAGCGTCACGCGGCACGTAGGCGAAGTCGCTGACGCCACTGAACACACTGTCGCGGCCGGCGAGTTGGAAGGTGTCGTGGCCGAAGTCGTCGGCCGCCGAGACCGTGCAGGCGCCGCTCAGCGACAGCACGATCCACTCGCTCTCGCCGGTGTCGAAGGTGTGCGTGCCGCCCGGCGGCAGCTCCAAGATCCGCAGGCTGGAGTAGCCCCAGCCGGCCTTCTCCGGCGTGACGTCCACGACGTAGGGGCCGCCGAGGGCCTTTCCTGCGGGCAGGTGGTAGGTCATAGAGCACTCCTCCGTGTCACAGCAGCCCGACGGCCGTGTCCACCGCGGTCTCCACGCTGCCCTCGGCCGGGTAGAGCAGCGAGCGGCCGACGACCATGCCCAGGACGGTGGGCAGTCGCAGGGCCTTGCGCCAGCGCTCGTAGGCGCCTTCCTGGTCGTCGCCGACCTCGCCGCCCAGCAGCACGGTCGGCAGGGTGGAGGTCTCCAGGACCTCGCCCATGTCGTCCGGGTCGTCGGTGACCGGCAGCTTCAGCCAGGTGTAGGCGGAGGTGCCGCCGAGGCCCGCGGCGATGGCGATCGACTTGGTGACGGCCTCGGCGGAAAGGTCGTTGCGGACCCTGCCGTCGACGCGGGTCGAGATGAACGGCTCGACGAAGATCGGCAGCCGGTGCGCCGCGCAGTCGTCGATGGCGCGGGCGGTGGACTCCAGGGTGGTGAGCGAGCCGGGGTCGTCGTAGTCGATCCGGGTCAGCGTCTTGGCGGCGTCGAAGCGGAGCCGGGCGATGTCCTGGGCGCGGTGGCCGGTGAAGCGGTCGTCCAGCTCGAAGGTGGCGCCGGCCAGACCGCCGCGGTTCATCGAGCCCATGACGACCTTGTTCTCCAGCGCCCCGAGCAGCAGGAGGTCCTCCAGGATGTCCGCGGTGGCGAGCACCCCGTCCACGCCGGGCCGCGCGAGCGCGACGCACAGGCGCTCCAGCAGGTCGGCCCGGTCGGCCATGGCCAGCCTGCGGTCGCCGACGCCGAGCGCGCCGCGGGCCGGGTGGTCGGCGGCGACGATCATCAGACGGCCGCCGTCGCCGATCAGCGGGCGGCGGGCGCGCCGGGCCGCGGCCTCGGCGACGGCCTCGGGGTGCCGGGCGCGGACCGAGACGAGGTCGGGGATGCTCAGGGACAAGGGGAAGCTCCGTTTCAGGGAGTGGCTCGCGCGAGGAGGCCGTCGACCTCGGCCTCGGTGGGCATCGCGGAGGAACAGGCGAGTCGGGAGGCCACGAGGGCGCCGGCCGCGTTGGCGTACCGCATGATTTCGGCCAATTCCCAGCCGGACAGCAGTCCGTGCACCAGGGAGCCGCCGAAGGCGTCGCCCGCGCCGAGGCCGTTGGCCACCTCGACCGGCACCGGCGGGACCTCGGCGGTGGTGCCGTCGCGGTGCACGGCCAGGACGCCCCGGGGGCCCTGCTTGACCACCGCCAGCTGCACGCCTGCCTCCAGCAGCGCCTCGGCGCAGGCCCGGGGTTCGCGGACGCCGGTGGCGATCTCGCACTCGTCGAGGTTGCCGACGGCGACGGTGGCGTGGCGCAGGGCTTCCGCGTAGTACGGGCGGGCTTCCGTGGGGTCCTTCCAGAACATGGGGCGCCAGTCGAGGTCGAAGACGGTGATGCCCGCCTTGTCGCGCGCCTTGAGGGCGGCGAGTGTGGCGGAGCGGCTCGGCTCCTCGCTCAGGCCGGTGCCGGTGATCCAGAAGACGCGGGTCGCACGGATGGCGAAGTAGTCCAGTTCCTCGGAGTGTATCTCCAGGTCAGGGGCCTTAGGCTGCCGGTAGAAGTACAGAGGGAAGTCATCGGGAGGAAAGATCTCGCAGAAGGTCACCGGGGTCGGGTACGCGGCGACGGGCGTGACCCAGCGGTCGTCGACGCCGAACTCCTTGAGTGCCTGGTGCAGATAGGCGCCGAAGGGGTCGTTCCCGGTGCGGGTGATCACCGCCGTGTTCCGGCCCAGCCGGGCGGCGGCCACCGCCACATTGGCGGCCGAGCCGCCCAGGAACTTGCCGAAGGTTTCCACCTGGGCCAGGGAGACGCCCGACTGGAGCGGGTAGAGATCGACGCCAATGCGGCCCATAGTGATCAAGTCGAAGGGCGGGGCTGACTCGGCCATGCGCGATGCTCCTCGGACTGGGCTGCTCGGGATGCGGGTCCCCGTGGGTCTGCCGCCTCCCAGGTGTAGGCCTCTACGGGCGACCCTGTCAATAGTTTGTACTTACATTCGGACCTGCTTGTGAAATGATGTCTTAACAAAGTATTGACAGCGGACTCGGCCAGGGGTTTGATCCCGTCCCAGGTCGACCGCCGCGTTTGCCGTGAACGACCCGGACATGCCAAGATCCCGGGCCCTGGATCTTCGTAGATCCCTCTCCCTTTCCCTTTCCCCCGCAAAGCACAGTGAGGTGCCAGGAAAGATGGACCGTTCTTCTCACCGCCGTTCCCGCAGACTCGTTCCGGTCGTCGCGGTCGCTGCGGCAGCCGCCCTGACCCTCGCCGGCTGCTCCAGCAGTTCCGGGGGCAAGAAGTCCCAGGAGACAGGCTCCAACGCGTCCGCCGGCAAGGCCACCACCCCTCGTATGACGGTCGCCCTGGTCACGCACCAGTCGCCCGGTGACACCTTCTGGGACATCGTCCGCAAGGGTGCCGAGGCGGCCGCCGCCAAGGACAACATCAAGCTGATCTACTCGGCCGACCCGAACGCGGGCAACCAGTCCAACCTGGTGCAGAACGCGATCGACCAGAAGGTCGACGGCATCGCGGTCACCCTCGCCAAGCCGGACGCCCTCAAGTCCGTCATCGGCAAGGCGAAGTCGGCGAACATACCCGTCGTGGGCCTCAACTCCGGTCTGAGCGACTGGAAGAAGCTCGGCCTGCTGGAGTTCTTCGGCCAGGACGAGACCGTGGCCGGCGAGGCCTTCGGCAAGAAGCTGAACGACCTCGGCGCCAAGCACACCGTCTGTGTCATCCAGGAGCAGGGCAACATCGGCCTGACCCAGCGCTGCGACGGCGTGAAGAAGACCTTCTCCGGCAAGACCGACGTCCTCTACGTCAACGGCACGGACATGCCGTCGGTGAAGTCGACGATCACGGCCAAGCTGAAGCAGGACTCCTCCATCGACTACGTCACCGCCCTCGGCGCCCCGTACGCGCTCACCGCGGTGCAGTCGGTCTCGGACGCCGGCAGCAAGGCGAAGGTCGCCACCTTCGACCTCAACAAGGACCTGACGACCGCCATCAGCAAGGGCACGATCCAGTTCGCGGTCGACCAGCAGCCGTACCTCCAGGGCTACCTGGCGATCGACTCGCTGTGGCTCTACAAGAACAACGGCAACTACAGCGGCGGTGGTGAGCAGCCGGTGCTGACCGGGCCCGCCTTCGTCGACAAGTCCAACGTCGAGCAGATCGCCAAGTACGCCGCCAACGGAACGCGGTGATGAGCATGACCCAGCATGCCGAGCCGGCGGTGGAGACACCGCCGGCCCCCGGCCCCAAGGAATCCGACGGGCGGACCGCCCAACGGTCCGCGTTCGTACGGCTGATGGCCCGCCCCGATGTGGGCGTCTTCCTCGGCGCCGTGGCCGTCTACGTGTTCTTCCTGATCGCGGCGCCGCCGGTGCGCGACGCCAGCTCGATGGCGAACATCCTCTACCAGTCCTCCACCCTCGGCATCGTGACCGTCCCGGTGGCGCTGCTGATGATCGGCGGCGAGTTCGACCTGTCGGCCGGCGTCGGCGTCATCACCTCCGCGCTGACCGCGAGCATGACGGCGTATCAACTCACCCTGAACGTCTGGGTCGGTGTCTTCGCCGCCCTGATCGTGTCGCTGGCGATCGGCTTCTTCAACGGCTGGATGGTCGTCAAGACGGGTCTGCCGAGCTTCCTCGTCACCCTGGGCACCTTCCTGATCCTCCAGGGCGTCAACCTCGCGGTGACCAAGCTGATCACCGGCAACGTCGCCACCGACGACATCAGCAACATGGACGGCTTCAGCAGCGCCAAGAAGGTCTTCGCCTCGTCCTTCGACATCGGCGGCGTCCAGGTGAAGATCACCGTCTTCTGGTGGCTCCTCTTCGCCGCCATCGCCACCTGGGTGCTGCTGCGCACCAAGTACGGCAACTGGATCTTCGCGGTCGGCGGCAACAAGGAGTCGGCCCGCGCGGTCGGTGTGCCGGTCGCCTTCACCAAGATCTCCCTGTTCATGCTGGTCGGCTTCGGCGCCTGGTTCGTCGGCATGCACCAGCTGTTCTCCTTCAACACCGTCCAGTCCGGCGAGGGCGTGGGCATCGAGCTGATCTACATCTCCGGCGCGGTCATCGGCGGCTGTCTGTTGACCGGCGGCTACGGCTCGGCGATCGGCCCGGTCTTCGGTGCCTTCATGTTCGGCATGGTGCAGCAGGGCATCGTGTACGCCGGTTGGAACCCCGACTGGTTCAAGGCATTCCTGGGCGTGATGCTGCTCGGCGCCGTCCTGATCAATCTGTGGGTCCAGCGCACCATGACCCGGAGGTGACCCGATGACGAAGAACGAGTCCGGAACCCACGGAGCCATCCTCCAGGACACCGCGCCCGAGAGCGAGGACGGCACGATCGTCGAACTGCGCAACGCGGGCAAGTCCTACGGCAACATCCGCGCCCTGCACGGCGTGAGCCTGAAGGTGCACCCCGGCGAGGTCACCTGTGTGCTGGGCGACAACGGCGCCGGCAAGTCGACGCTGATCAAGATCATTTCGGGGCTGCACCAGCACACCGAGGGCGAGTTCCTCGTCGACGGCGCGCCGGTCCGTTTCACCACCCCGCGCGACGCGCTCGACAAGGGCATCGCCACCGTCTACCAGGACCTCGCCGTCGTCTCCCTGATGCCGGTGTGGCGCAACTTCTTCCTCGGCTCCGAGATGACCAAGGGCCCCTGGCCGGTCCGGCGTCTCGACATCGCCGCGATGAAGAAGACCGCGGACCAGGAACTGCGCAACATGGGCATCATCCTCGACGACCTGGAGCAGCCCATCGGGACGCTCTCGGGCGGCCAGCGCCAGTGCGTCGCCATCGCCCGCGCCGTCTACTTCGGCGCCCGCGTCCTGATCCTCGACGAGCCCACCGCCGCCCTCGGCGTCAAGCAGTCGGGTGTGGTGCT
>NZ_JBSFHA010000160.1:0-9871 GCF_053596855.1 Streptomyces sp. NPDC001617 | reverse complement strand
GCGGGGCATCAGCCCTATTGCCTTGTCTGGCCGTGACCTGGGATTTCTTGCGGATCGGGCGGGGTCTTCGGGCCTCGCCCTTTTTGGTGCCGGGGAGGGGCTGCCAGGCGGCCAGGGCCCATTGAGGGCACATGGGTTTCGCTGGGGGCACGGATGTGCCCTGGGCGGCGGGCGGGTCGCCGTCGTCTGCCGCCTCGGCTTCCGTCTCCGTGAAAGCGTCGTCGATCGCCTTACGGGTGCGGTCTCGCTGGACGGCAGCAGGTGCGTGTACGTCCGCAGCGTGAAGCCGGGGTCCGAGTGGCCGCAGGACGTCCATCTCGCGCAGGTGTTCAAGGCTCCGGCGGTATGCGGGGTGGGCGGCCTGGGCCGAGTTCAGGTACGGCAGGACAGCGGTCGGGATGCCCATCCCGTATGCCTCGCACAGGATGCCCAGAGCGAGCGTGTCGGAGATGTCGGCGGCCCACTTGCTGACCGTGTTGAAGGTGGCCGGCGCAACCGCGATCGCGTCCGCAGGTGGCGGCGGCCGGGCCTCGCCGGGCGCGCGCCAAGCGGAGCGGATCGGGTAGCCGGTCTTGGCTTCGATCGCCTCGGTGTCAGGGAAGCCGAGGCCCTGCAGGGTGGCGACGACTCCGACGGCCCAGTTCCGTTCCTGCGCGGCGGTGATCAGCTTGTCGACGTCACCGGCGATGCCGCACGCGCAGACGACGACGTATAGGAAGGGCTTCTTGGCCCCTGCCTTGGTGGTGGGCTCGGCCACGCATGGGCTCCAGGATGGTGGGCTTCTCGTTGGGCGGCCAGCTGATCGGCCAGCGCATCGGGCCCGATCTTGCTCAGGGCCCACAGGCTGCTGGATCGACGTGCCCACCGCCAGAGCGGGATGTCCACAGGAGTGTGGAAGGGCAGCACGGGAATGCCGTGGGCGTCGAAAGGACCAGCGTCGAGGTAACGCAGACCACCGGTGCCGCACAGATAGTGGGTGCTGCCGGTGACTGCCGCGAGGTCGGCGAGGCGCTCGGAGCGGCCTTGCCGGGTTGGGATCTCGCTGCTGTCCCGCACCTTCCCCGACCAGCCGAGAGCGCTGAGCAGGGCGATCGTCGATGTCCTCGCCAGGTCGACCACTCGGTCCGACTCGTCGAGCGCGTCCAGTACCTCGGACACAGCACCCCAGTAGGGGCTGCGGCCGTAGTACTGGCGGACGAGAAGCTGGACCGTCCGGCGCGAGCGACGCGGATCAACGAGCCGAGCCTGGCTGATCAGCGTCGGACGCCCGTGGGGAAGGTGCGTCGGGAGCGTGAGCCACTGCTGTCGGGATGGATCGTCCAGGGCGGCGAGACGGGCGCGGTGCTGGTAGTCGCGCCGGGCGAACTGCACGTCGTCCAGGACGATCCACAGGTCGGCGGAGAACAGCTTGGCCAGCGTGGACAGCCGGGGAGACAGGTTCGGTTGGTGGATCGCGCACAGTCCGTCCGATGCATCGGCGCTGGGCGGCTCAGGTGCTGATGAGGCGGCTGTCGAAGCCGGCGCCCAGGAGGCGCTCGTAAGCGTCATACACATCCCCCGGTACGTCCTGCTCGACGGCAAAGCCGAGCTTCGGGTACTCGATCACCCGTTGCAGGTCACCGACGAGCATGTCGACGACGAGCTTCTCGTCGCCGATGGACTTGATGTAGTCGTCCAACTCCAGCGGCTCGGAGGCGCACACGACCTCAGCCTCGGGCCACAGCTTGCGGCAGGTCGCATACGAGCGGCGCTCCATGTACGGCTTGGAGATCAGCAGCAGCGACTGCACTTCCACCCCGGCCCCGGCCAGCAGCTCGCGGGAGAAGGTGATGTTCTGGCCGGTGTTCGCAGCCTTCGACTCCACGATGATCGCCTCGTCCGGCACCCCCAGGCTCAGCGCGTGCTCGCGGTAGTGGACGGCCTCGCCGCGCGGGAAACGAGCGCGGGTGGTGGGGCTGTTGCCGCCGCTGAAGACCACGACCGGGAAAAGGCCGGCGCGATAAAGGTCGACCGCAGTAGTCGCGACCCCGAGGTCGTGGCTGCCCAGGCCGATCGCCGCCGAGCAGGGCCGCAGCTCGTGGCCCATCTGGTGGTAATTCCAGATCAGCGTCGCGTCGTGGAACTGCTCGTCGGTGATCTGGCGCTGCTGGTGCTCCGGCACTGGCACTCCCTGGCTCATCCCTGCTGGCCCTTTCGGATGCCCTCAATACTGCGCAGCTGGTGGCTCAGCCCGTACTGCCGGGCCACCTGTGCCGCCTGATCAAGGACGGACAGCCCATCATTCCGGGTCGCCTCATCCGACAGAAGGATGTGCCCGTACGCGGTGTCCAGCCTCACCCGCTGCATCGGGGAGTCGACCGTGCCGGTGGTGCGCGCGATGTCGATGTAGTGCAGGGCCTGCTTCAGGTCGCCGGCACCGCGATGGGCCAGAGCCAGCTTCTGGTGGGCGACCGACCAGTCCTCCGGCTCGCCCAAGTCCTCAAAAGCACGAGTGGCGGCCGTCATCGCGTTGGTGGCGTACGCGTTGTTGCCCTCCTTGCTCAGGGCCGTACCCACCCACAGCCGCGCCCTGGCACGGTCACGCAGGCCCAGGCGCTGGTCCCCGGCGAGGAGTTCGTAGTGGCGAGCAGAGGATTCCAACTCGCCCGACATCTCCTGAACGACGGCCAGGGACAGCTCGATCTGAGCCACCCGGCGTGGGATGTCGAGCTCGGTGAACATGCCGCGGGCGGTCAGGTAGGAGTGGCGGGCGGAGAGTGGGCCGAGGATCGCGCCCTGATCGCGCTGGAGGTCACCCAGGAGCACGAGGGAACGGCCGTACAAATAGAGACCCTTGTCGTCCAGCTGCTGGGGTGCACGGCTGCCCAACCAGCGGTTCAACAGGGTTGAGGCGAACGGGAAGTCCTGACGGCTGATGCAGACAACAGCGCGCTCGATGTCCTCGGTCCAGGTCTCGTAGTCCGCCGGCCGCGCGCTCTTCCGCTCAGGGAACAGCGTTGCCTCGAAGCGGGCTTGGACGGCCGAGTCCGCCCGTGCGAGTGCGGTGTCGAGGATGGCCTGGGTGTCTGGTCGGGGCTGTGTCTCCGCGCCGAGGCTCTCCCACTTCGCAACCGTGCGCAGTGCGACACCGAGGTGCTCGGCGAAAGCGCGCGTGCTCATACGCAACGCGGCGCGCAGGGCGCTCGCCTCCCGACCTGTCCATTGCTGCACGCTGACCACGGATGACCTCCCTCCGTCACGTATGGAAGCACTGTCGGTGACGACGTGGGGTGGGAAGTGCAACGGAAGTACAACAGCAGGTCATTTCGAGGCTGTTCACGACGGCCGACGCTATGGGCATGGACGACGACCTCATCACCGAACGCCGCCCCGTCGCCTTCCCCCAGGTCTTCGGCTACCTACGCCACATCACCGGCGGGCTGCCCCGCCACGCGGCGCTCGTCAACTGCCTCACCGAGTACTGCGAACGGCACGAACTGGCCCTGTGCGGTGTCTTCACCGAACGCGACTCCACGGTGATCACCCGGTCCCCGGCCTTCGTCGGTCTGCTCGACGCGCTCGAGCTCCCCGATGCCTACGGTGCCGTGGTTCCGGCTCTCAGCCACCTCGGCCCGAAGGGCCTCGGCACCGAGCGCAAGCGTCAGATAACAAAAGCAGGCGCTCGTCTGATCGTGGTCCGCCACTTCACGCCGACCGCGGAATCCACTTCTTCGCTCGGCGCGAGCCACAGCTTCTGGCCGCAGGGGGATGCGTGATGTCCGTGCGCGATGCGTTGCGAAGAGCTCCCATGGTGAACGACGTGCCGGGGCTGCGGCTGCTGAAGGTCGGCGACGGCTGGGACGTCGTGCGCACCTCCGCCGAGATCGGCCTCCTAGCCCTGGCCTATCTGCGCTGCATCGGTACTTCCGTCGGCCCCGTGCTCTACGACAGGCCCAACGGGCGTCTCTACTACGCCGTCCCGACCGGCACCGCAACCAGCTGGGACGATCTGCCGGTACGGCACCTCTCCACCAACTCCTGGCTCGTCGCGCCCGGTCTGGAGTTGCTCGACGACTGGTTCGGCGGGTGGTGCGAGCTGCCTGACGACGACACCCTCACCGACACGGAGGCCCTCCGCGCTGCTCTCCAGCACCCCTACGTCGCCACAGCTCTGGAGGCGGTTCGATGACCAGCCGCACGATCATGCGCCACCAGGAGTGGACCCTCCAGCCCGACCGGGAACCCGACGCAGAGCCCACCACGTACGCGATGCAGTGCGCGGTCTGTGGCGAGACCTCGCCTCCCGGCACCGACTTCGCCGACCCGCAGAGCTGGGTGTTTACGCACGGTGGCCGCAATCCCTCGCACCATACGTACCGGGAGATCATCACCCGCCCGTGGAGGGCCTGGTGGAAGCCGTAAACGGCCGTCTCGCCGCCCAGATCACGCAGGCTGACCGCTACCGCCGGACCACTGCTGATCGTGCTCGTTTCCGCCTCGTACGGCTCCGCGATCGGCGTGACCGCCTCGACACGCACGGATCACACCTCTGACCCGCACTTGGCGAGGGGATCCACCGGCTGAGCAGGCGACCAACCTGATCGCCGCCCACCACCAGGCCCGACCGACCGCTCGTATGCAACCCGTGGAGGTTCCATGACCGAGACAAACACCAGCGCCGAGAGGCTGGGGACCAAAACAGCTCCGCGGCTCGTGGCCAGCCCGTTTCTCGCCCAGTACCTTCTTGTCCAGCCCGGCCTGGCGGCCGGCGTGCGCATCCCGGAGGTCCGCTACGAGGAACTGCGGGATGCGGGGGCGGAAGGACGATCCGTCCCGGACTGGCTGGCCGACGCGGCGAGGGAGGCGTGGGGGACCGAACTGTCCTCGTCGCCAGTCAGCGACGTCGTCCTCGTCCGCGAGCGGTCCCGGTACGGGTACGGCAAGGCGTCGTGGGAGATCAACCTCGGCTGTGACTACGACTGCGAGTTCTGCTACCTCGGGGAGAAGCGGTTCGAGGGCCTGGACTGGGCGGGTAAGCAGGCGCTGCTCCAGACACTGAGGGACGCCGGTGTCCTGTGGTTGCAGATCACAGGCGGTGAGGCGCTGATCGACCGCGAGTTCGGCGCCGCGTACGAGTACGCCCACCAGCTCGGGATGATGGTCCAGGTCTCGTCCAACGGCTCCTCGCTACGGAAGCAGCCGATCCGGGACCTGTTCGCCCGCCACCGGCCATACCGACTGACCCTGAGCGTCTACGGCGCCACCGCCGAGACGTACGACAAGGTGACGCGGAACCGCGGGGCGTTCGGCCGGTTCCTGATGGGCCTGGACGCCGCCCGCGAGGACAGGCTGCCGGTCCGCCTGAACGTGATCGTCTCGGACGACAACGCGCACGAGACAGACGCGATGGTGTGCCTCGCGAAGTCGTACGGCTTCCCGCACCAGGTCTTCACGAACATGTCGCCCACGATCGATGGCGAGGCGAACCCCCTGGCGACGCAGGCACTGGACCATCTCAAGGCCCGTAGCGTCTTCACCGGCTGCAACGCCGGCCACACGTTCTTCCACGTCAACCCACACGGCATCGCGTCGATCTGCAAGGTCGGCCGCGACCCAAGCGTGAACCTCATCACCGAGGGCGTCGAAGCCCTCCCCCGACTCGGCGCGGTCGCCGAGTCCCTACAGCTCCGCACCGGTGGATGCTCCGGCTGCACGAAGGTCGGCACGTGCCGCACGTGCCGACCGCTGGCCAGGCTCTACCAGGAGGCGGGGGACCGACGAGAGCTCTACTGCCAGCATGGAGGTTACGGATCATGACTCCGCCCACCGCACTACTGACCCCGCCCCGCGAACCGGTGCTGCTCACCATCGGCCGCCGCCCAGCGGACGGCCCGACCGGTGTTCTGCCGGTGCCGCTGACCACCGCGTCGATCAAGGACGACGAGTTCCAGGTCATCGCCGACCTGGACGAGGCCGCCGAGGGCGCCGAGTGCAGCTGCTCGGCCGGTGACGACCAGCCCTACTAGATCCACCACGGGTGGCGCCCGTACCGCCCTCCTGTTCCACCCCTTGAGTGCCGTCCCGGCCGTACGCTGGCCGGGGCGGCACTCCCCCGTACCCGAGCACCCCCTGAGGAACCGCGCGTGTCCATGTCCCGCATCCCCTTCGAGCAGCTCCCCGCTGGCATCCGCCAGGCCATCGCCGACAAGACCGGCGCCGTCCACCAGGCGGCCACCGCGCAGGGCGGCATGAACTCCGGCATCGCCTCCGTCCTGGAGACCGAGAGCGGCAGCGTCTTCGTGAAGGGCATCCCGTCCGACCATCCCCAGGTCGCTGCCCAACGCCGCGAGGCAGCCGTCGCCCCGTACTTGCCGGCATCCTGTCCGCGCCTGTACTGGCACCTGGAGTTCGGCGGCTGGTACTTGCTCGGCTACGAGGTGATCGACGGCCGCCACGCCGACTACGCACCAGGCTCACCCGACTTGCCGCTCGTGGAAGCCGCGCTTGTCGAGCTGCAGGACGTCACAGCGCCCCCCGGCATCGGTCTCAAGGACGCCGTCGACCGGTGGGCGGACTACGCACCGCCGGGCTCCCTGCACTACTTCGAGGGCAACGCTCTCCTGCACACCGATTTCGCCCCGGACAACGTTCTGATCACCGGTGACCGTGCGCGACTCATCGACTGGGCCTGGCCGACCCGAGGGGCGGCCTGGATCGACCCCTGCGCCCTTCTCCTCCAGCTCATGGACGCCGGGCATTCCGTGGAGGAGGCGCTCACCTTCGCTAGTCGGTTTCCGTCCTGGCGGGACGCAAAGGCCGAAGCACTCGCGGCGTTCAGCTTGGCCACGGCGGCACTGTGGCGGGAGATTGCTGAAGTGGAGCGGACACCATGGAAGTTGGGGATGGCGAAGCGGGCGGCGGAGCTCGCGCGCGTCCGGGACTGGGCCCTATAGACGCTAAGGGCTGTCCCGCAATGACCGAAGCGAGGTGTAGCGGACCGACCGTCACGCCTCCTGGTAGAGGTTGACGATGTTGCCGTCTGGGTCACGCAGCCACACTGAGCGGCGTCCCCACGGCTGGGTTGTCGGCGGTTTGAGGATCTCAACGCCCTGAGCCAGCAGCCGTTCGTGGCGTGCGTCCACGTCGGTGACCTGGAACTCCAAGGATGTGCCCTTCGGGCCGCGCCGCCACGAGCGGCTGTTTGACATTAACAACCCGGCTGGCCGGGTTGGGTTCAATGACCCAAATGTGACAGCCTCGACCGATGACATGACGGATGATCAAGACCGCAGACTCCCGCCTGAGATCAGCATGAGTATCCCGAGCGAGCGCCACGCCAGAGCCTCCGACCTGCATGTTCGAAGATGGCGAAGACTCACTGATGCCAAGTGCCACCAGGCATTCGACGACACTGCGACCCTCTGCGACGCGCTCATCGACACCCTGAGTTTGACGAACGGCCGCCGGATCCTCCAGCTGGCCCTCGATTCCAACACCCCCTTCACAGAACACTCGTTCGACGTGAAGGATGGGGGCGATCGCGTGTCAGTTCGGCACGTCGCTCGTTAGGCAGCGCAGTCGAAGCGCCGGGTGGGGAAGCGCTGATGACCAGTGTCCACCCGCTACGGGAGGGGACCCATGGGCGATCGCAGCACAATCGAGTGGACCGAGGCGACCTGGAATCCCACCACAGGATGCGACCGGATCTCCCCCGGGTGTGACAACTGCTACGCCTTGACATTATCCAGGCGCCTCAAGGCCATGGGTGTTGCCAAGTACCAGACTGACGGGGATCCCAGGACATCCGGCCCGGGCTTCGGCCTCGCCCCTCACCCTGACGCACTGGCCATTCCCCGCCAGTGGAAGGCCCCACGGATGGTCTTCGTCAATTCCATGAGCGACCTCTTCCACGCCAAGGTCCCCCTGGACTTCGTCCGGCAGGTCTTCCAGGTGATTGCCGAGACTCCCCAGCACACCTATCAGCTACTGACCAAGAGAGCCCGCAGGCTGCGACGTGTGGCGGGCGAACTCGACTGGCCCTCCAACCTGTGGATGGGCGTCTCCGTCGAAGATGCAGAGCACCTGGATCGTGTCGACGACCTTCGACAGGTTCCCGCTGCCGTGCGCTTCCTGTCCTGTGAGCCGCTTCTCGGTCCGCTTACCGGTCTGCAACTGGACGGCATCGGTTGGGTTATCGCCGGAGGCGAGTCCGGGCCCCACCATCGCCCCGTACAGGAGGAGTGGCTGGTGGACATCCGCGACGCCTGCAACCACGCCGAAGTGCCCTTCTTCTTCAAGCAATGGGGTGGCCGCAGCCCGAAGTCAGGGGGTCGTGAACTCGACGGAGCAACCTGGGACGAGATGCCGCCCCGACTGCCTGTCGCAGCCCATTAACGGCCAAAGTCCAGCAGCCGCCGTACGCACTCTGGTGGCATATGGCAACGGTGTGTGACCCTCTCCCCAGCGGAGCCGACGGGAGTAGGGGGACCGATCGTGGCCGTACCGAAGGATGCCGTGTGGGAACGCGATCCGCACACGGCGGCCAAACATGACTTACTGAAGCAGTACTTGGCGGCATGGGCGCCGATTCTGCTGTCACGACTCGACGTGATCAGTTACGCCGAAGGCTTCGCGGGCGCTGGCGTCTACAAACAGGGCGAGCCCGGTTCCCCGGTCATCGCTTACGAAGTCTTCGCCGACGCTCTGTACAGGTTCCCGAAACGTATGCGCGTGATCCTCATGGAAGAGGACGCCCGGCGCGTCAAAGAGTTACAGCGCCAGATGGAGCTCGTCCGCTCCCGGCAAACGGACGACATCACCAAACGAATAGCTGTGGACATACGTCACGGAGATTTCCACCCGGCCCTCCTGCAGAAGCTGCGGGGCATCGGAGCGTTGGGGAAACCCCTCTTCGTCCTGCTGGACAGCTTTGGCGGACCTGACATCCCCTTCTCGCTCCTCCAGGAGCTGGGGCGCCATCCCAGCACCGAAGTGATGGTGACCTTCGAGCCCAGTTTCCTCACCCGATTCGCCGAGAAGCACGACGGCCACCGCCAACTCGGCGACGAAGCCTTCGGAAGCCAGGAGTGGCAAGGCGTCTTCCAGCAGCCGCCCTCGGGCAAGTTCACCTTCCTGCGCGAGCAGTACCGGAACACGCTGCGCCAGGCAGGCTTCACGCACACGCTGTACTTCGAGATGGTCGACGAGGGCGGCAGGATGCTCTACCTGATCTTCGGTACCCAGCACGAACTGGGGCTGGAGAAGATGAAGGACGCCATGTGGAAGGTGGATCCTTCCTATGGCGTCCGCTACCGCGACCCCAGGGACACCCAACAGCAGATGCTTGATCTCGTATTCGAACCGGATACGGCTCCGCTGCGACGGATCCTGCACGACTTCATCTCCGAAACGCCCGGCGGGCGAACCATCCCCGAGCTCAAGCGATACGCCCTCTTGGAAACCGTCTACCGACCCGCCCAAGTGATCGAGGCCGTCCGGCAGCTGCGTGAGGCGGGCGCCGTGACGACGGAACCTCGTGCCATCAACACCAAGACGCGAGTGAGCCTGGCGGCGACGCCGCCCACTACCCGTCCGTCAGCCGAGCAAGGCACCCTCTGGTGAGAGGCCGCCAGGGCACATCCAGGGCACATGAGCTCGGGAAACGGTGTTGACCCCTGAGAACTACGGAGAGAAGTTTCCCCACGTCAACGCACATTTCCCTGCGAAACCCCAGGTCAGCCCCACGCCACTCCCATTCGCTGCACGAGTGGCAGGACTTCTCGCACCGGCTGCATGAGGCGGGGCATCAGCCCTATTGCCTTGTCTGGCCGTGACCTGGGATTTCTTGCGGATCGGGCGGGGTCTTCGGGCCTCGCCCTTTTTGGTGCCGGGG
>NZ_JBSFHA010000159.1:0-9934 GCF_053596855.1 Streptomyces sp. NPDC001617 | reverse complement strand
TCCTCGGTCGGGCGGTGCTGTGTCTTTTTGAGGTGCGCGGTGATGGACGCCCGCCGCTGCGGGCGGACACCCCCCGCCCCGTCCCCTTCCCGCCGCGGGCGACTGACGGCCACATCGCAAACGCCGACTGCCCGCACGCCGCCAAGGGGCGTGGGGAACTGCGCGACCAGCCACGACGGTGCCGCACTGTGATCCGCGGGCGACGGACGGCCCATCCCGGCGCAGGCCCCCCGCACGCCGCCCAGGGGCGCGGGGAACTGCGCGACCGGCCACGACGGTGCCGCACTGTGATCCGCGGGCGACGGACGGCCCAACGCAACGCAGGCCCCCTGCACGCCCCCAAGGGGCGCGGGGAACTGCGCGACCAGCCACGACGGTGCCGCACTGTGATCCGCGGGCGACGGACGGCTCATCGCAACGCAGGCCCCGTGCACGCCCCCAAGGGGCGCGGGGAACTGCGCCACCAGCCACCCGCACCCGCCCCACGACCTCCCGCCGCACCCCGACGGCGCAATCCAGCCAACCAACGGTCGGCCCTCTTCAATCGTTTCACTGGCGTCACACAGGAAACTCCTTGATCCGGCAGTCATTTGACACGTCGTTCACGCTCTTTGCCTGGACATGACCATTCGGCCATGTTTCTTTGCCGGTCTTGTATTGATCCCGCATGCCACGCCTATGGTGATCGCCGCGTGCACGGCTTGACCGAGCCGGAGGAGACGCGTGGATCGACGGGGGGTTGATTCGGCATGGCCGACGACATGGTGCTCAGGGCGCAGAGGTTCATCAATACGACGTACAACAACGGCGCCGCTCTGGGGATCTCCAAGCTCGACGAGAACGGGAAGACCGGCTGGCCGGTGATGTACGCCCTGACGCGGGCGTTGCAGTACGAGATGGGGATCACGAGCCTGTCGGACTCCTTCGGTCCGACCACCCTGTCCACGCTCCAGTCGAAGTACCCGAAGCTGGACGACTCCACGGTCCCGTCGGCGAACTTCTGCCGCATCCTGCAGTCGGCCCTGTACTGCAAGGGGTACGACGGCGGCGAGATCGACGGCATCTACAACGGACGCGTCAAGGACGCCGTGGCCAAGCTCAAGGCCAACATGGGCGTGGATGGTGTCTATTCGGGGAGTTCTCTTGAGCCGAAGGTCGTCAAGGGGCTCCTCAACATGGATGCCTATGTCACGGTCAACGGTGGGTCGGACACCATTCGCGAGATCCAGCAGTGGCTGAACCGGCGGTATGTCGGGCGCCGGGACTTCTTCGTGATTCCGTGCGACGGGCATCATTCGCGGGATGTCGCGAAGTCGATGTTGTTCGCCATTCAGTATGAGCTGGGCATGGCCGACGGGACCGCCAACGGTGTCTTCGGGCCCGGCACCCAGTCCGGGCTGAAGAATCACACGGTGGCTGTCGGTACGACTGGTACGTGGGCGTCGTTGTTTACCGCCGCGATGATCCTGAACAAGCGGAACGTGCCCTTCGGGAACTTCACCGGTGATGTCAAGGCGGGTGTCGAGTCGTTCCAGTCCTTCGCCAAGCTCTCGGTCAGTGGTGTCGGTGACTTCCAGACCTGGGCCTCGCTGCTGGTCTCCTACGGTGACCAGAGCCGCAAGGGGACCGCGTGTGATGGCGTCACCAAGATCACCCCCGCTCGGGCGCAGGCCCTGAAGGATGCCGGCTACCAGTACATCGGCCGGTATCTGTCCAACCCCTCCACCACCAGCCTGCCGGAGAAGCAGATCCAGCCCGGTGAGCTCGCGACCATCAAGCAGTACGGTCTGCGCTGCTTCCCGATCTACCAGACCTGGTCGCGGTCGGCGGACTACTTCAGCTACCCGCAGGGCTGCATCGACGCGACCAACGCCATCGAGTGGGCCAGGATTCATGGGTTCAAGGCCGGCTCGATCATCTACTTCGCCGTCGACTACGACGCCCAGGACGGCGAGATCACCGACTATGTGCTGAAGCACTTCCGCGGGGTGTACCGGACGGTCGGCGAGAACTCGTCGTACGGGGTGGGGGTCTACGGGCCGCGCAATGTGTGTCAGAGGGTCGCCGACGCCGGGTACGCCGCCGCGAGCTTCGTCTCCGACATGTCGTCCGGGTTCTCCGGCAACCTCGGCTACCCGCTGCCCACCAACTGGGCCTTCGACCAGATCGCCACGGTGAAGATCGGCTCCGGGGACGGCGCCATCGAGATCGACAACAACATCGCCTCCGGACGGGATACCGGGCAGGGCGACTTCGACCCGGGTGTTCCGGTCACCTCGGATCTCGACGTCGATCTGGACAAGGCCAGCTATCGGGCCCCCCTGCTCAAGGACGTCCAGACGTACCTGAACTCGATCGGCGTTCCGGAGACCGGCGGTGAGGGGTGGACCGTCGACGACGACTGGGTGACGTACAACGTGGTCTCCACGACCGAGGCGTTCAACATGGTCATGGACGCCGACTGGCTGTTCACCAACCTGGCCAGGACGCTGAAGCTGCGCAAGGCGCTCATCCAGGCGCCCGTGCTGTGGGAGCTGCGGAAACTCAACCCGCTGGACGCGCTCGCCGACGAGGCCGTGAAGGCCGGGGCGAAGGACGACTGCAGCACCGGCTGGGGGCAGATCTTCGCGTGGGTGACCATCGCGGCCCGCAACTACTGCCGGGAGCAGGGGATCATCAACGGCGCTCCGCTCACCGGCTCCGACACCCGCGCGGTCTGGAACAACCTGCAGGAGCCCGAGTACAACATCCCGTCCGTGGCCTACCTGACCGTCTACAACGCCCATCAGCTGGGCATCGCCCGCCCCTCGCTCACCACCGGCCTGGCCGACTCGCAGAAGCTGCTGGCCCGCTACAACGGCACCGGCGACAAGGCCCAGAAGTACGGCCAGGAGCTGATCGGGCTCTACAGCGTGCTGGAGAACTACAACAAGCTCAGCCGCGCCAAGTAGACCGGACACGATCGTGAAGAATGGGCGCATGCGGAAGCTGTGGGTCCCTGTGGCCGTGAACCTGCTGCTGGGGATTCCGGCGGTCGTCCCGCTGTTCCTGGCCTGGTACATCCTCGCCAACGGCCCGCTCGCGGCGCTCGGCTGGACGATGCAGGACCCCAACGAGAACGACGGCATGCTGCTCTGGCTGGTCATCGCGGCCCCGGTGTTCTGCCTGTTCGGACTCGTCTGGGGGCTGGCCAACGCCTGGCTGCGACGCCGGACCCCGGTCCGGTCGTCCCGCTACTGGCCGGTGTGCGCCGTCGCCTCCCTCGCCCCGTTCTTCGTGATCTTCGGTCTGTTCTGACAACTCGGACTCCGACTCCGGTGACGGCGCCGGTGATCGCTCCGGTCAAAGGGAGACAGAAAACGTGGATCACGACATGACACGGCGTACGGTCGTCAAGGCCTCCGCCGTCATCGGCGCGGCCGTGGCCGTCGGTTCGGTGCTGCCCGCGGGGAGCGCGGTGGCCGCGGAGCGGCACGGGCCGAAGCGGCCGGCGACCTCCGCCAACGGCTGGACCATTCAGACCAACGCCGACCGCGACTCGCAGGTGTGGACCCGCCCCGTGTCCGGGACGGGACTGGGCGTGCCGGTGTGGATCGGCGACGTGGAGACGGTGCTCGTGCACGTCGTACGTCGCTTCCACTACGAGGTGCAGGAGCTCGCGGTGGTGGACCTGGCCGGATGGCGCCCCGCCAAGGGGCTGCGCCGCAACCTGCCGGAGTCCAACCTCGCCTCGGGCACGGCCGTACGCATCAGGCCGGGCGCCGGCGCGAAGGGCTCGCTCTTCCCGCTCCAGATGGACGCCGTACGGGGCATTCTCGCGGACTGCCAGGGCGTCGTCCGCTGGGGCGGCGACGACAGGCCCGTCGACGAGTCGCTCTTCTACATCGCCGTGGGTCCGCAGGACGAGCGGTTGTCCGGGCTGGCCGCGGGGCTGCGCGAGGCGACGTTCCGCTAGGCACTGCGGCCGCCATGTCGAACATCGGTTCACGTCAGTTCAGAAGGTCATGTATCTGCTCGGTCATCGAGCCATGGGAGATCCGATCATGAAGCGAATACTCGGCGTGCTGGCCGCCACCGCCGCCGCGACGGCGGCGACGCTCACCCCCGCGTCCGCCGCGGGGCAGGCCGTCACCCCGAAGGTGACCGTCGCCCCGAACGCCGACGCCGGGACCAGAGCGTGGGCCACCGCCCACCCGCAGGAGGTCGTGGCCCAGTCCGCCGAGTGCGGCGGCAACTACAACACCCTGGTCTACATCGACGGCAGCCTGCCCGGTGACGTCAACGGCGACGACGGCAGCATGGCCGCCTTCGCGGGCGGCGGACTGCTCTGCGTGGTCTTCAAGAACGAGACGCCGGGCAAGGCCAACTACATGTTCCTCCAGGCCTGTCCGGGCACCAGCGCGAGCAGCGCCTGCGGCACGGACGACGGCTACTACAGCAAGTACGCCGGCCCGGTCTACATCAGTCAGGGCGCGGGTGGCTGCTGGACGGCCTCGTACAAGATGAAGACCGAGGCGGAGGACCGGTACCTCATCAACGGCAAGCGCAGCTACAGCTGCTGAAAGAACGTCAGAAAGGGCGCCATCACGCGGGAGCTTCTGGGGTCCCCGCTGATCCACGGCTGACCCGGCGCGGGCCGGCCGGCCCCGGGTGCGAGACTTGCCCCGAGGGTCGGCCGGCCGCCGTGCCGTGGGGGAAGGGGCGTGCCCGTGAAGGGCGTTGTGCGTGATCGTCGGGTTCGGAGCGCCCTCGTGCTGGGGCTTCTGGTCGGGGGCGTGCTCGTGTGGCGTGCCGCGGGCTCGGCGGGAGGCGGGGTCGAGGCCGCCGCGCACGGAGGTACGGCACAGTGCGCGCGGATCGTACGGGGGTATGCCGACATTCTTGCCGGACAGCGGCGGGACGACAGCTCGCAGCCCGGCGTCGGTGTCTGGGGTGGGGGGACGGTGACCGCGCGTTGTGGGGTCGAGCCACCTGCTCCGACTACCGACCCGTGTGTGAGCGTTGACGGCGTGGACTGGGTGTGGCGTCCGGCGAAGTCGGGTGACGACCGCAAAGTCCTGGTCACCTATGGCCGTGATCCCGCCGTCGAGGTGGCGATGTCCGACCGGGTCGGCGGCACCGACGACGTGCTGGTGCAGATGAGCCGGGCGGTCAGGCCGATCGCGCAGCATGCGCGGTGCATCGGGGATGACGATGTGCCGGTTGCCGGCTGATGTCGCCTCCTGTCAGCAGTGCGGCGGCCACGACGAGGCCGGCCGGACCATGAAGTGAGCGGCTCACGGCCGTACGGCGGCACTGTCCACCGGTGCGAACAACTGCGCCAGGCCCTGCCAGAGGGGCATGACGGGGATGGGGGCGGTGACGGGTCGGCGGGCCGGGGTGGTGACGGATGCGGGGCGACCGGTGCGGGCCTGGGTGGTCGTGGTGGTGGTGGTCGTGTGCGGCATGACGGGTGCTCCTGCTCTGTTAGTCGTTGAGTCGCTCGAAAGGGCGTTGACCTTGCGAGCCCAACGATTCCGTCAGCGGACCGCCGCTACGAGGGAGCGCTCACCCCGACCGGGGGTGTAGCCCGCTGCACCTCGTGCCGGAGACCGGCCCGCCTGCTTGCGGCTGGGTAGCCTGGCAGCGGTCGGGTGAGAGGGAGAGCGCTGTGCCCACGTTCGTTGTGTTAGACCTTGAGTTCACCACATGGCCGGGAGCGCTTGAGCAGGACTGGGGAGCGCCGGGGCAGCTGCGGGAGATCGTGCAGATCGGTGCGTTGCGGCTGCAGGAGGACTGTTCCGTGGTGGAGGAGTACGAGGCGCTGGTCCGCCCCGTGGTCAACCCCCGCCTGTCCGCCTTCTTCACCGAACTCACCGGCATCGGGCAGGAGAGGCTGGACCGGGAAGGGGTTCCCGCGGCGGAGGCTCTCGGTGAGTTTCTGGGGTTCTGCCGGGGGGAGGCGGTCCTCTCCTACGGCAACGACATGATGGTCGTCGGGGAGAACATCGGCTGGGCGCGGGCCCGTGGGGAGGAAGTCAAGAACGGTTTCCTGGCCGCCCATTTCCTCGACATCCGCCCCTGGGTGCATTCCCTCGCACCGGAGACGGCGACCTTCAACTCGGGTCGTCTGTGGCAGGTCCTCGGTCTCCCCAGGCCTGCCGCCGGCAACGAGCATTCGGCGCTTTTCGACTGCTATTCCCTTGCCGCCGCCATCAGGCATCTGCGCGGCAGGGGAGCCGCCTTGCCGTTGGGGTGCTGCTGATCTGCAGCGCCTCGCAGGCAGCCTTGATCTGCCTGCTCTCGGTCTCAGGCGAGGTCCGTCGGTTCGTGCAGTGCCGTGTCGGGGAAGGCCACCTCTGCGGTGTCGGCTGCGTGGTTGTCGCCGCCGGGCCCCTGGGTCCGCTGCCGTGGACCTCGCGCCAGAACGTGCACGAGCAGGACGGCCATGACCGCTGCGCCGGCCCACATCGCCTGCTGCCAGCCGTCGACGAAGGACTCCTGGGCGGCGCTGATCAGTGCCTGAGCGTGCGGGCCGGCCCCGTCGGCGGCCGTGAGGGCGTTGGCGACGCCCTCACGGGCGGTGTCGGCGGCGGCGCCCGGCACTCCGTCGAGCCGGGAGTCGATGGCCCCGCGGTAACCGGCGGTCAGGACCGCTCCGAGCAGCGCGACACCGAGCGCGGTGCCGAGTTCCCGGGTGACGTCGTTGAGTGCGGACGCGACCCCTTGACGCTCCCGCGGCAGAGCCGTGGTGATGGCCTCGGTGGACGGCGTCATCGTCAAACCCATACCTGCGCCCATGACGAGCATGCCGGGGAGGACCGAGAGGTAGCCGCCGTCGACGGAGACGAAGGTGGCCATGAGCACCAGCCCAGCGCCGCTCAGGAAGATCCCCGAGGCCATCGTGGTGCGGCTGCCGACGCGCGCGGCAGCCCGCGGGGCGAGGCCGGAGGCGGACATCATCAGCAGCGCCATCGGCATGAGCGCCAGGGTGGAGCGAAGGCCGGACCAGCCGAGTACCGCCTGGAAGTACGGGAACAGGACCACGAAGATCCCCGCCTGCACGCCGAACACCGTCAGAAGCGACACGGAACCGCTCGCGAGACCTCGCTCACGGAACAGGCGGATGTCGAGGAGCGGAGCCTGTCGGCGCAGTTCCCACGCCACGAATCCGGCGGCGGCGATGACACCGACGAGGAGGCTCAGCAGCGTCACGGGCGCAGTCCAGCCTCGCGCGGGACCCTCGTGGAGAAAGAGGACGAGCCCGACCACCGCGACCACGGACGACAGCGAACCGACGGCGTCGAACCCGTGCACCGACGCCTCGCGCGAGTCCGGGACGAACCGCAACGCCATGACGACGGCGACGACGACGAGCAGGACCGGCAGGACGAAGAGCCACCGCCAGCTCGCCAGGTCGACCAGGACGGCCGACAGATACATCCCCAGGATGCCGCCACCGCCGGCGACTCCGGTCCACACTCCGATCGCCTTGGATCGTTCTTCGTCCGGGAAGGTCGAGGTGATGACGGCGAGGGTGACCGGCATGATCATCGCTGCGCCCACACCGCTCAGAAAACGCGCGGCGAGCATGACCTCGGACGACGTGGCAAGGCCGGCCGCCGCACTCGCTGCTCCGAAGACGACCAGACCCGTGAGCAGTACCGGCCTGCGACCCCACCGGTCGCCCAGCGCACCGAGCGGCAGGAGCAGCGCGGCCAGAGTGACGGCGTAGATGTTGATGAACCACAACACCTCGGTCTGCGAGGCGTCGAAGGCGACGGCGAGCTCCGACTGGGCGACGTTCAGCCCGGACACCGACGCGATCACCGCCATGAGCGCGACGCAGACCCCGACCAGGATCGTGCGTCGCTGTCGTGGGTCCTGGATGCTCGGGTCGGGGGCCGCCGTGGCGGAGGGCCGGTTCGCAGTCATGGGAGTCCTTTCGCGAAGGCAGGGGGAATCGGCGCCGGAGCCATGGGCGTTGGCGCTGTCGCACGACGGGGCCGGCGGCGTCGGTTCGTTTCGCACCGTGCCGAGAGACGAGGCGGATGTGCAAACCTTGTTGCCGAATGGCAAAATCGGCGGATGGACGAAGCCATCGACCGCACTCTTGACGCCGTCGGACCGAGGCTGAAGCGCCTTCGGCTGCATCGCGACGTCACGCTCGCCGACCTCGCGGTGGAGACAGGCATCTCCACCAGCACCTTGTCCCGTCTCGAAGCGGGCCTGCGCCGTCCGACGCTGGAGCAACTGCTTCCACTCGCTCGCGCCTACGGGGTCACGCTCGATGAACTCGTCGATGCGCCGCCGACCGGCGACCCCCGGATCAATCTGCGTCCCATCCCCTGCAGCGACGGGTCGGTCATCCTGCCGCTCACCCGAAGACCCGGGGGAATCCAGGCTTACAAGTTCGTCCTCCCGACCGGAAGCGACGAGGCCGAACCCGATCTGCGTACCCATGAGGGCTACGACTGGGTCTACGTCCTCAACGGAACGCTCCGCCTCGTTCTCGGGGAACGCGATCTCGTCCTCCGGCCCGGGGAGGCCGCGGAGTTCGACACGCGCACCCCGCACTGGTTCGGTGCCACCGGCGCCGGCCCCGTCGAGTACCTGAGCCTCATCGGGAGACAGGGCGAACGCGCGCACGTCCGGGCAGCACCGAGGTCCGGCCCGGCCGTGGACCAGGCCGTACGCGCCGCGCACGAACGGGAAGGTGGAGAGGTGTAACGGGATGCTCGCCCGCGAGTGGGCGTACGTCCGCGACTGCACAACCGAGCGTGAACGCCGCGTCGCACTCGCGGAGTTCGTGTACTACTGCAACCACGAGCGGCCGCACGCCACGCTCGGTGGCCGACCGCCCATCAGCCGGACCGCCGGGAGCGACTACCGGATCGTCTTCGATCAGCCGCCCGAACCAGTCGCGGACATCCCGCAGCAGCTCGCCTTCGAGGACTTCGCGTAACCAAGGTCCCGAGACACCACACCTAATGGTTCAAGGTCGGACGAGCAACGGAAGCGATCCGAGTCCCTGTCGACTGTCCCGCTGCTTCGAGGAGGTCCTCCCAGTCCGTGTCGGACAGCCACGCTCCACCCATGAGATGAGCAGGATGACGGGCGCTCGCTCATCGATGTCGATCTCGGGAATGCCCTCGGGGTCGGGCTCTTGCCGGGCTGCTTCTTGCGACGCCTCGCGAGCAGGGGCCGGACCAGGGGCCGGCCGTGACACGGGCCCGGTGGCCGCCGGCGCGCGGCCGCGATCCCTCGGCGGTACGTCGTGGAAGTACGTACGGGTACGGATCCGGCCCCCGCTGCAGCGCTCCCGCTGCCGCTCCAGGTACCCGGCGGCCTCCAACTCCCGTAGCGCGCGGGAGATCAGGATCTCGCCCTCGCTGAAGTGGGCGCACAGGGCGGCGATGCTAACGACGGCACCGTCGGGGAGGGAGAGGATGTACACCGCGACGCCGACCGTGACCGCGCTTCCTGGCCGCTGCGCCAGAGAGTTGGCGATCACGGTGAAGTCGCGGGTGAGGCGGGTGCGGACGTGGATCACGCCCGAAGTCGGAGCGGTCGGAGCTCCGGCGTCGGTGCGCAGGGGCGCGTTAGACTGCGGGTCAGCCACCGGGAAGCTCGTTTCTTCCTGATCGGTCAGGCCCTCGATCGGGATTGCCGTCCCGGCCGGGGGCCGTTGTCTGTGTGAGGTTGTTGCGGCGAACGTAACCCTCCGTGCGCACGAACCGCAACCGAGTCACTCCTTAGGGTGACAAGAGGTGGGCAGGGGAGGGCAGTTGGTTCTTTCAAGAGGTTCTTTGGGGGGTGCCTCTATGTCCTTCGTCAAGGCTGAGTGGTCATGTGGTGGTTGCTTCGGGGCTGCGTGGTTCGTAGAAGGTGCCGTCGCGGAGCATCGCGAAGAGCACGCTGATGCGGTGGCGGGCGAGGCGGAGGAGGGCCTGGG
>NZ_JBSFHA010000158.1:0-10281 GCF_053596855.1 Streptomyces sp. NPDC001617 | reverse complement strand
CACCCGTGACGCTGGACGCGGACATGCGGCCTTCACCTGAGAAGTGCTCCTTCGACATCAACGGCCAGGATCCTCCACAGGTCTCATCGTTGCAGTTCAGGAGCACTTCTCGCGTCTCTGAGCAAGCGGTAGACGGCACCGCTCGTGAAAGCCCGAGGTTAAGGCCGCGGTCGATGGAGTTTCAGGAGAGATCCGGTCGCTGCGGCTGGCGCCGGAAACGGTGGCGGTGCTGGCCTGGGCGGCGTCGTTGCCCGCTGCGGTGGCGGTGGCGTACGGGGCCGGGGCGCCGCCTCGTCGTTGGCGGGGATGCCCAGCCGGTCGGCCATGGTGGTGAGGGCCGTTCCCAGCGGGAGCGCGACTCGGGTGATGGCGTGCGGGTCGCCCCGAGTCGGCTCCCGGTTGACGAACAGCACCGGCAACCCGGCTTGGGCCGCCTGGCGGACGAACCGGAGCCCGGACATGACCGTCAGGGAGGGCCCCAGGACCAGCAGCAAGGCCGCCTCACGGACCAGCTTGCGGCAGTGCTCGACCCACCGCGGTGGAACGGCTTCGCCGAAGAACACCACGTCCGGTTTGAGGATGCCGCCGCAGACCGTGCAGGGCACCACGCGGAAGTCCCCGACCTGGTCGTCGGTGAGGTCGGCGTCACCGTCCGGCTTGATTCCGGCGGCCACCGGCTCAAAGCCCACATTGGCCTCCTCCAGCCGCCGGGCGAGTTCGCAGCGCGGGCTGAAGGCGCCGCAGGAAAGACGGACGACCCGGTCCAGGCTTCCGTGGAGTTCCACGATGCCCTCGCTGCCGGCGGCCTGGTGCAGGCCGTCGACGTTCTGGGTGACTACACCCGAGAGCAGGCCGTGGCGCCCGAACGCGGCCCACGGCCCGGTGAGCGGCGTTGGAGCGGGCGCGGCCGAAGGTGCGCCAGCCGAGGTGGCTGCGCGCCCAGTACCGGCGTCGTGCCCGGGCGCTGGCGGTGAAGTCCTGGTAGGTCATCGGAGTGTGCCGGGTAAGGTTCCCGCCCTCGCCCCGGTAGTCGGGGATGCCCGACTCCGTGAGCTTCCGCCGGCGATGGCGCCGTTGGCTCGGAGTGGGACATCCCGCGCGTGCCGCTGTGCCCCGCCCGCGCGTCATCGCCGCCCGCGTCCTTACCGCCTGGCACTGCGAGCGGCCGGACTCCTGGGGCAGAACATCTAGTCCGTCCGGGTGGCGGCGAGGTGGGCGTCTACGGCGACGACACCGTCTACGCCCTGGTAGAGGCCCACGACCACTGGACCGGACATACGCTCCAGCCGCGGCCAGCCGTCTCACGTCGCGGGATTCCCCAAAGCCGCCGTCCCCGGTCCCCAGCGCGCGCACCCGCGTCCTGGACCCGCTGCTGCTGAAGGTCGCCGAGTGCGCGGCCATGCCCGAGGGCGCGGCCTTCACTGAGATGCTCAACAAGGCCGCCTACACGGCCGGGGGACTGGCGGCCGCCAGGCCCTCGACAAGACCCGCCGCCGCAACACCAAACCCCCCTACGCGCGCGACGGCCGCTTGGTCGGCTACACCCTCCTCGACGACCAGGCCGAACCCGCACCTTGCGCTGACCGGCGCGCCCACGCCGCGATACCACCCCGTGGTCCCTGGGGCACGACCAGTACCGGCGGCCCCTGCGCGGGGACGACGACTGCTGCCTGCTCAATGACACCGGCCATGGGCCCGAAAGCGAATCCGGTCAGATAACGCGTCGCACCGGACGGCTGGAACCAGCCACCGGAATCGGCACACACCAAAACGTCGAGGCCGGCTTTCTCCATGCCTGCGCGTACCGCCGCAAGGCGTCCCGCCAGTTCACGGTCGAAATCGCTGTCCGGGACAGGCGTGGAACCGGCTGAATCCGATACCGAGATGTTCATGGATCTGACGCTAGGACGCTTTCCCCGGCGCAGCCACGGACGGCTGGACCCTGGGTCTGACAGGACCAGGCAGCCTGCCGGACCGCCCGATAACGTGCGCTGCATAAACGCCGGAGCACTACAGCAACTGGGACGGAATGATGAGCGCACAGCAGGTAGAAGTAGTGAAGGGGCTGTTTGCGGCCGCCGCCCGCGGTGATATCGAGGGAATCAAGAATTGCCTGCACCCCGAGTTCACGATCGACCAGGCCATCGGCACGCCGTACGCCGGTACCTATCGCGGCTTGGAGGGATTCCTGGAGATGTTCGGAATCCTGACATCTCACTTCGACCTCAAGTCGCATGACCAGGTGTTCCACGACACCGGAAATGCCGAGATCGGCGTGATCGTCACGTTCGACGTCGAGTTCACCTCCCGGACGACCGGGCAGCGGGCGACCAGCGGCAACGTCGAGCTCTATCGCTTCGCCGACGGACGGATCCGCCACATCGACGTCTACTACAAGGACGCTCAGGCGGTTGCCGAGCTCGCGTCCCCGTCGGATTCCGATGCTGCGGCGGGCACTTCCTGACCGGTCGGGTCGGGTCGGTTGGCGACCCAGCTCAGCAGCATCCCGAGGGCCTCGGCCGTCGGTGAGCCGAGCCGCGGCAGATAGGTGATGAGTGAGCGGTCGGGACGTGCGGGCACGGTCAGCGTGTGGTAGTCGAACTCGAGTGCGCCGACGATCGGGTGCACGATACGGGCGACGCCCAACCGCTTCTCCCGTACGTCGCCGGTCGCCCACAGTTGCCGGAAAGGCTCGCTGCGGATGGCCAGCTCACCGACGAGCGCGGCCAGCTTGGCGTCGTCGGGCCGGCGTCCTGTCAGCAGGCGCAGCTGGGCGACGGTCTCGGCGGCGATCGCGTCCCAGTTCGCATACCGTGCTCGTGCCTCGGGGTGCAGGAAGAGCTCTCGTGCCGCGTTGCGGGGCTGCGGCATGCCGCTCACGTCGAACACGGCCTCGGCCGCGGCGTTCGTCGCCACGATGTCGAGACGGGCGTCGAGCAGCACCGCGGGCGCGTCCCCCATGGCCTCCAGCAGCCGGACCAGCGGCTCGTCGGGCACTGCCGCCACCCGGCGCGTCGCTCTCCCCTCGGCGCCGGTTCGACCGGGGCGAGCGAGGTTGCGAAGGTGCTCGGTCTCGACGTCCGAAAGGGAGAGCGCCTGCGCGACGGCGTCGAGCACCTGGTCGGAGACGTGCGCGGTACGCCCCTGCTCCAGGCGCTGGTAATAGTCCGGGCTGACACCGGCGAGCAGGGCGACCTCCTCGCGTCGCAGCCCCGGTACCCGCCGCCGGGTGAGGCTGGGCGGCAGCCCCGCCTGTTCAGGCGTGATGCGCTCGCGTCGGGTGCGCAGGAACGCACCGATACTCGTCTCCACCCCATCGACGGTACGCCGCCGATGGCAGACCAGCCTGGCCCTGCTGGACCCAGGTAACAGCGGACCTTCCTCGAACCTCATCGGTGGACCAACGTCGGACCTGCGGTTCCACACGGGACGCCCAGAGAGGAAGACAGGACAGATGCGCGCAGCAGTAGTCAAAGAGGTCGGTGGCCCCGAGGCGATCGAGATCGTCGACGTGGCGACACCCGAACCGGGGCCCGGAGAGGTCCTGGTCAAGGTGGCCGCCGCGACGGTCAACTTCGCCGACGTCATCGTGCGCATGGGGCTCAACATTCAGTACGGCGCGACCGGAGCGCGCCCGCAGTTCGGCCTCGGCACGGATGTGGCCGGCACCGTCACCGCCCTCGGCGAGGGTGTCACCAGGTTCGCCGTCGGGGACGCCGTCCTCGGCACTCAGGAGCGGCTGGACCGGCCGCTCGGAACCCAGGCCGAGTACGTCGTACTGGAAGAGTGGGAACTCGCTCCGGCGCCGAATGGTACCGACCTGGTGCAGCTGGCCACGGTCGGACTGAACGCCACCACCGCGGACCAGGCGCTGGACGCGTTGGCCTTGGAGCCGGGGCAGTGGCTGCTGGTGTCGGGTGCTGCCGGCGGGGTGGGGCTCTTCACGGTGGAACTCGCTCGGCTGCGGGGGCTGAGGGTGATCGCCCAGGCCAGGCCGGCCGACGAAAAGCTCGTCCTGGAGGCCGGCGCGGAGCTTTTCGTCTCGCGCGACGACGACCTGGTGCCCACGGTGCGCAGGCTGGTGCCCGGTGGCGTGGACGGCGCGGTCGACGCGGCCAACCTGGCCGCCGGGGCGGCGGACGCCGTACGGCACGGCGGTGCGTTCGTGTCGCTGCTCAACTCCGCGCCCATGGCGCGCCGCCAGGTGCGGATGACCAATCTGGCCTGGCACACCGACGCCGAGCGCCTGGCCAAGCTGGCCGCCTATGCGGGCGCCGGTCTGATCAGCCTGCGGGTGGCCCAGACCTATCCGCTGGAGCAGATCGCCAATGCCCACCAGGCCCTCGCCGAGGGCGGGCTCCGAGGCCGGATCGTCCTGGTCCCGAACCATGAGTGAGAGCAGCGTTGCCGCGATAAAGCGATTCGAAGGGCGCACGGTGGTCCTCACCGGGGGCTCCACCGGCCTGGGACTCGGCGCCGCCGAACGGTTCGTCGCCGAGGGCGCCACCGTCTACCTCGTCGGCCGTCGACAGTCCGAGCTCGACGCCGCGGTCGCCCGGCTGGGGCCTGCCGCGGTCGCCGTCCGCGCCGACGTCACCGTCAACGACGATCTCGACCAGCTCTACGCCACGGTCGCCGAGCGCGACGGACAGGTGGACGTGGTGGTCGCCAACGCCGGCGCCCCGTTCTTCGGCACCCTTGAGAGCTACACGGGCGGAGAGCTCGACGCGTCGTACGCCCTCAACCTGCGCGGCGTGGCGTTCACCGTTCAGAAGGCACTGCCCCTGATGCCCGAGGGCGGATCCATCGTCTTGATGAGCTCCATCGAGGGAGAGCGGGGCAGCCCCGGTCTCGGGGCCTACGCCGCCATGAAGTCCGCCCAGCAGTCCATGGCCCGCACCTGGGCCAACGAGCTGCGCGAGCGACGCATCCGGGTCAATGCCATCAGTCCCGGCGTGGTCTACACACCCGCCTTCGAGGCTGCGGGGGTGAACCGCGAGCAGGCCGAGGCCGTCATACCCCTCATACCCGCTGGGCGACTCGGTCTCGAATCGGAGATCGCTGCCGCCATCGCCTTCCTGGCCTCCGAGGACGCCTCGTTCGTCAACGGCGCCAACCTGGTGGTCGACGGCGGGCAGACTGAGATCGTCTGACCGCTCCACGGCAGCTTGCCCATCAGCCGGTGGGCAAGCTGCCGTGGAGACCGCTCCCGTACGACTTCGGCCAGCCGTTCGACCTGGTCAAGGTCTTCGGTAGTCGGGTTGAAGAACAGTTCGTCGATGCCCAGGCCTCGTACTGCTTGACCACGTTGAGCAGTACGGTGCCCAGGGAGCAGCCGACCTCCTGCATGGTGTTGACGGCGGCGGAGCCGGCGTGATGAGCAGGCCGAGTCCCGAGACGAGCAGCGGGAGCTGATGTCCGTCGGGTGCTGCTGTGGAGGTCGAGGGTGGTCAGCCAGATCACGCCGCTCCGGGCCGGGTGTCAGGACTCGTTGATGCGCTGGGCGCGGAGCCAGACCTTCGAGGTGGGGTGAGTGCCTCGGCGCTCTCCTTGCGGAAGGCTTGGAGCATGTACTGGCTGAGGCGTTTCCAGGCCAGGGGTGCGGCGCGTTGGGTCGCGCGGACGAGTCCGGTGGTGGCGTGCTGGAGTATGTACAGATCGCTGTGGTGGAAGTCGGGCCGGATGGCTCCGGCCTCGCGGGCGCGGGCCACCAACTGCATTGAGGCGCGGAAGGCGCGTTGTTTCTCGGTGCCGAACAGGTCGCTTCGGCCGCGCGAGGAGAGCAGGACTTCGCTGAAACCCAGGTCGGCGGCGTGCTCTTCGAGGATGTAAAGCACGTAGCCCTGGAAGGCCGGCCACGCGCACGGGATTGCGGGCGGGGGGTACGAGGGACATCGGAGCGAACATGATCTGCCTGGTCTGCGCCGCGAGTTTCGCGTAGAGCAGCAGGCTGTTGGGCATGCTCTCGCCGCTCTCGGTCTGGAAGTGGTGTTCCGCGCTGCCGAACCCGTCGAAGCCGAACGCGTCGGCCCAGCGGGCGATGTCCTCGTAGGTGCGCAGCATGGCCTGATAGGCGTGGACGTCCCAACCGATCGGGCGCCCGGAGTGTCGCTCCGAGGGCGTCGCGGGGTGGCACTGCTGCACCAGACAAGTGTTTTCACGGTGTCTCCTGTGGGGGTGGGCATGGTGGCCGACCCTGCGAGTCCCTCGCCGGGAGGTGGCCGTGTGCCCACACGGTCAGGGCAGCCAGGGGGATGAGGAAGGCGTCGCCGTGAGGAGTCAGGGCGTACTGGCTGCGGGGAGGCGGTCCCGGGTGGGTGTTCCGGGTGATGAGGCCGACCGTGGTCAGTTCCTGAAGACGGTCGGTGAGCGTGTGGTCGCTGATGCCGGGGACCCGCTCGCGCACCCGGGTGAAGTCTGCCTGGCCCTTGGCCAGAGCCGTGATGATCAGACCGTTCCAGGGTGTTCCCAGTAGGGCGAAGGCCCGGGTGAGGGCGAGGACGGACTCGGGTGGCTGCGGGAGTCCGGACCAGTGCACGGACTCGATACGCCGAGGGGTCGTCATGTGTGTCCGTTCCTGTACGGCGGAGGCGTCGCGGTGCGGTGCGGCGCCTCCGCCATACGGCGTCGTGATCGTGCCGGGCGCGGTACGCCGCCCTGTGCGGGATCGGCCCGGGTGGACAGAGGCCGCGGTCAGCCCATGTGGACGGGCGCCGCGCCCTCGGTGTGCTCCTGCTTGCCCGCGTTGATGGCCAGGAACGTGACCGCCAGTCCGCCCAGGAACATGGCGCCCGAGGCGAAGAAGGCCATGGTGTAGCCGTGGGTCAGCGCGTCACCGGCCTTCGCGACCAGGGCGAGGTCCTGGGTGGCCAGCCCCCTGAAGAGGGAGTTGGCGGCATCGGGCAGCTTGTCGTTCGCCGCCGAGGTGGAGATCGTCGACAGGACCGCGAGCCCGAGTGCCCCGCCGATCTGCTGGGCGGTGTTGAGGAGCGCCGAGGCCATACCGGTGTCCTGGTGGTCGACCCCGCTCACCGCGCCCAGCGTCATCGGGACGAAGCTCATGCCGAGCCCGACCGCGGTGACGAACATCGCCGGCAGCAGATGTCCGGCGTACGAGGAGTCGGGCTCCAGGGCGGCGAACCAGAGCATGCCAGCCGAGGCGACCAGCAGGCCCGGTCCGGCGATCAGCCGGGGAGACAGGCGGGTGATCAACTTGGAGCTCATGCCGGCGGCGGTCCCCATGCCTATCGTGAAGGGCAGGAAGGCGAAGCCGGTCTTGATGGCGCTGTAGCCGAGGATCAGCTGCATGTAGAGCGTCAGGAAGTAGAACATGGCGAACAGGCCCGCACCGATGAACAGCATCGTGCCGAAACTGCCGGAGCGGTTGCGGTCCTTGAACAGCCGCAGCGGCATCATCGGGTCCGCGGCGCGCGCCTGGATGATGAGGAACGCCGCCAGGAGTACGGCGGCCGTCGCGAAGGACGCCAGCGTCAGGCCGGTCGTCCAGCCGTGCTCGCCGCCGCGTGTGATGCCGGACGAGGGCGATCAGGCCGCCGGTGCCGGTGATGGCGCCGGGGACGTCCAGGCGGCCGGGGTGGCGCTCCGCCTCGACGAGGCTCTTGGTGCCGGCGAGGACGGCCAGGCCGATGGGGATGTTGACGAAGAACACCCAGCGCCAGTTGAGCGCGTCGGTCAGCGTGCCGCCCATCAGCAGTCCGACCGTGGCACCGACGCCGCCCATGGCCGCGTACACGCCCATGGCGGTGTTGCGGGACTTGCCGGCCGGGAAGGTGGTGGTGATCAGGGCCAGTGCGTTGGGTGCGGCGAGGGCGGCGCCGATGCCCTGGAGGATGCGGGTGCCGATCAACAGGCTCTCGTTGGGGGCGAGTCCGCCCAGCAGTGAGGCGAGGGTGAAGACGGCGATGCCTGCCTGGAAGATGCGCCGCCGGCCGAAGAGGTCACCCGCTTTGCCGCCGAGCAGCATCAGTCCGCCGAAGGCGAGGGCGTAGGAGTTGACGATCCACGCCAGGTTCCCGCTGGAGACATCCAGGTCGGTCTGGATGGCGGGCAGGGCGATGTTGGTGATCGTGGCGTCGAGGATCACCATCAGCTGAGCCGTGGCGATCACGAAGAGCGCCAGGCCGAGGTGCCGGCCGCCCGGGGAGGCCCCGGACGCATCGGTACCCGGCCGCCCGGGGGTCGTGGTGGTGCTGTCGGTAGACAAGGGAGAACTCCAAAAGATGGGTGAGGGGTGCGGAAAGGTAATTCACCTGGACAGGGAAAGGACGTGGGTTGTCACATCCGGTTCTCGTCCGGATGGGATGGGCACAAAGGACGGGTGGCACGTTGTCGAGTGCCGTTTCCGTTGAGTAGTCAGGCTTGATCGACGCGGCGTGAGTATGAGGAGAGTGACGGAAGGGAGGAAAACCTGTTTCCCATCACGCCGGCCGAGTTGTCGAATGAGGAATCCGTTTACATCCGAGATCGGCACCCGATCCGTCTCCCGCCGGGTGGTCCTGCCGGCCCAGCAGCAGCCCCGTCGGGTCGTCGCCGACCATCACGACCTCGGTCTTCTTCATGACTTTCGTCTCCTTGACGCCAGTAACCCGTTAGGCTGAGGAACTTCGGCACATCCGCCGAACGCCGGGGAGCTGTTTTCTCCGTCATCGGTGGATCGTGCCAGCGGGGCGTTAGCAAAAGAGAAACCAGAAGACGACGAGCCCCAAGGCCCGTACAGACCGAATGAACACACCCAGAGCACGGGCAGACAGCTCGCGAGAGTCGGCAGACCTTCTGCCCGTGTTTCGAAGCACGCATAGGCAGGGACGGGGCGACGGGCGGTTTCTGCCGCACGGGTTTCCCTGCCGAGGCTGAACCGGTACTGATCTGCCGGACGGCGGCACAGGTCCGCCACGGGATGGCGGCGGGCGGCCATGGCACGGAGTGCCGCACCCACTATTTCCTGAGCGTCGACGAACAGGACGACGGCGCTGCTGGCGTCGCCGAGGATCCGCAAGGCGTGCGGCTCACGGTCCGCACTCGGTCCTGGTCGAGGTAGCCAGTCCTTCAGGCCGGCCCGCGAGGCAGACACCGTGTGCCTTTGTTCACTTCAAAGGGCTCTGGCTCAACTTTTGGATGCTGACACGGAGCGCTGTGTGAGTGTGCTGGTCAGGCCCCTGTGATGGGTTTGAAGCGGACGGTGAGGCCGAGGCGGTTGCCGTCGGAGAAGCTCAGGTCCTTCTGTGCCGAGGGGGGGTGTGTCAATTTAACGGCTGATCTAGGTTGTTGAGTGGTCAGTTGTTGCTCGGGGTCAGGCGGCCCTCGAAGGCGATCTGGAACGCGTTGAGTGGTGACTTCCAGCGCATGGTCCACCTCTTGCGGCCCTTCCCCGTCGGGTCCAGGCTCATCAGTGCCATGTAGATGCACTTGAGGGCGGCGGCCTCGTTGGGGAAGTGTCCGCGGGCGCGGACGGCCCTGCGGATGCGGGCGTTGACGCTCTCGATCGCGTTCGTGCTGCAGATGACCTTGCGGATCTCGACGTCGAAGGAGAGGAAGGGCACGAACTCGGCCCAGGCGTCCGACCACAGCTTCACGATCGCCGGATACTTCTTCCCCCACGCCTCCTGGAACTCCAGGAACCGCTCCGTGGCGGCGTCTTCACCGCGTGCAGTTTCCGCCTCCGGTGAGCCACCCAGGCCCGTTGTTCGGCCATCGCCGCCTCGCTTGCGCGCAGCGGCCAGCCCTGGCCGCGGACCAGCATCTCGATCATGGCCATGCAGTCACGCAGGTCGGTCTTGACCCGGGCTTGCCCCATCTGCCCGCGAGCGAGCTTGACCTGGTACGGATTCAGCTCGACGACGTCGAATCCCCCTTCCCGCAGCCGGGCGGCGAGGGCTCGGTGGTAGTGGCCCGCGGCTTCGATCCCGACTCGGACGCTGACTGCGTCACTCTGTCGGACTGCCGACCGGATGGCCAGCTCCAGAGCCTCGGCCCCCGGCCGGGTCAACGCGAAGTCGACCGGCTCGCCGGAGATCCGTCCACAGTGATCGGCGATCAGGCCCATCGCACTGCGCTTACCGACGTCCACGGCGACGACCAGGCACCGCCTCTGCGGAAGGTCCCGCACTCGCGTCATGTACTCGGCCTGCGACAGACCACCGACAAACTCCGTCATCACATGCCTCCCCGGGTCTTCGGGGGACGACGTCCGTCACCCCTCACGGGGAGTGTCGTCCCAACCCAGGGCCCACTATGAGTACTTGGCGCCCTCGCCGCCGTCGC
>NZ_JBSFHA010000157.1:0-10354 GCF_053596855.1 Streptomyces sp. NPDC001617 | reverse complement strand
TGTCCCGGATTGTGCGCCGTCACGCGAGGTGGGGCCCGGTCCATCGGACCGGGCCCCTCGTCTACCTGCGGTAGCGGAGGGATTTGAACCCTCGGTGACTTGCGCCACACTCGCTTTCGAGGCGAGCTCCTTCGGCCGCTCGGACACGCTACCGAGAGAGACCTTACAGCACGCCGGGCCGTGCTCAGAAATCCGTATTCACCGAGCTCGGAAGAACTCCGTGAGCAGGCGGGAGCACTCCTCGGCGCGTACGCCCTCGATGACTTCGGGGCGGTGGTTGAGCCGCCGGTCGCGTACGACGTCCCAGAGGGAGCCGGCCGCGCCGGCCTTCTCGTCGCGGGCGCCGTAGACGACCCGGTCCAGCCGGGACTGCACGATCGCGCCCGCGCACATCGTGCAGGGCTCCAGCGTGACGAGCAGCGTGCAGCCCGTCAGCCGCCACTCGCCGAGGTCGGCGGCGGCCCGCCGGATCGCGAGGATCTCGGCGTGCGCCGTCGGATCGCCGGTGGCCTCGCGTTCGTTGTGCCCGGAGCCGATCACCGTCGTACCGTCCGGGGCCAGTACGACGGCGCCGACGGGAACGTCCGGGCCGGCCCGCCGGGCCTCGTCCAGGGCGAGCCGCATCGCGGCCCGCCAGCGGTCGCGTACCGGGTCGGGTGTGCCGTGTGCCGTCGCCGAGGTCAGCGGACGGTCTCCAGGACCTCCGAGGCGCCCAGGGCCTCGGCGATCGCGCTCAGGGCGTCCTCGTCCAGGGAGCGCAGCTCCTTGGCGCTGACGCCGAGGTCGTCGAGGATCTCGGGGTCTCCGACCGGGCTGTGCGGCACGGCCTCGGTGGACGGCGAGTCATCGTCGCCGTCGTCCTCGTCCTCACCGTCCTCGGTGCCGTCGAGGTCGAGGGAGTCCAGGTCGGCGACGTCGTCGTCACCCGGCTCCCTTCCGAGCAGTTCGTCGGTGAGCAGGATCTCGCCGTAGCTGCTGCGGGCAGCGGCGGCGGCGTCCGAGACATAGATACGAGGGTCGTCCTCGCCGTCGATACGGACGACGCCGAACCACGTCTCTTCCTGCTCGATCAGGACGAGCACCGTGTCGTCCTCGGAGGCTTCCCGGGCGAGATCGGCCAGATCCGACAGGGTTTCCACATCGTCGAGCTCTGTGTCGCTCGCTTCCCACCCGTCTTCGGTGCGCGCGAGCAGTGCGGCGAAGTACACCGTGACTCTCCCACTGGTCATAGGCGTGCCGGTTGGGGGTCCCCCCGGCGGAGGTTATGGACGGGAGAGCTGCGCTCCGAGCCCCGCCCACTCGGAATCGTGGCAGAAACAAGGCGTTCAGGGGACGTCTTCGGCTCCCTGTGTCCGCTCGTTTTGATCGACCACCAGCGGGATCGTACGCGGCAATCATGAGGCGCATGCACCCGGTTGGCGTTACGACGGCTGTGAGGCGGCTTACGCCTACCAGCGGAAGGTGCGCATGCGCATCGCGTGTCGCATGCGGGCGACCTTGGCGCGCCTGGGCTGTACGCGGTCCCGCAGCTCCCGGGCCTCGGCGAGGTCGCGCAGGAACTGAGTCCTGCGGCGCCTGCGCTCGGCGTCGGTCTCCGGCTGTGACGCGTCCCCTCGGGACTCGGGCTCGGGCATACGCTCACCACCCCGCTGTGTCTCTCCCACTTTCCCTCTGATGGGCGGTTTGATGCCAGGGCGAGCCTCACCTGGGCGCGGTTACTGTTAGGGCATGCGTCTCCACGTCGTCGACCACCCTCTGGTCGCCCACAAGCTCACCACGCTGCGCGACCAGCGCACCGACTCCGCGACCTTCCGCCGTCTCGCCGACGAGCTGGTCACCCTGCTCGCCTACGAGGCCACGCGCGACGTGCGCACCGAGGCCGTCGACATCAAGACCCCGGTCTCCCCGACCACGGGCGTCAAGCTCTCCCACCCCCGCCCGCTGGTCGTCCCGATCCTGCGGGCCGGCCTCGGCATGCTGGACGGCATGGTCCGCCTCCTGCCGACGGCCGAGGTGGGCTTCCTGGGCATGATCCGCAACGAGGAGACGCTCCAGGCCTCGACGTACGCCTCCCGCATGCCGGAGGACCTCTCGGGCCGTCAGGTGTACGTCCTGGACCCCATGCTGGCGACGGGCGGCACGCTGGTGGCGGCGATCCAGGAACTCATCAAGCGCGGCGCGGACGACGTGACCGCCGTGGTCCTGCTGGCGGCCCCTGAGGGCGTCGAGCTGATGGAGCGCGAGCTGGCGGGTACGCCGGTGACGGTGGTGACGGCGGCGGTGGACGAGCGGCTCAATGAGCACGGATACATCGTGCCGGGGCTGGGCGACGCCGGGGATCGCCTCTACGGCGCCGCTGAGTAGAACCCCCAGGGGCGCGGGGAACTGCGCGGCCGGCTACGACGGACCCGCAGTTCGCCCCACGACAAGCACCCCTACGGCGCTCCGAAATCTCTCAACAACTCTTCTTCGACGACGTCGGCGCCGGCTGCGGATTCCCCAGCGCGGCCAGCGCCTTGTCGGCGTCCGACTTGGCCGTGAGGTTCTTGAAGCCGTTGCCGATGATCAGGTCGACGTCGGCCCCCTTGCGGGACGCGTCCGTACGACGCTCAGCCGATGTCAGCTGAGTGGCGAGGACCGGCAGTGAGCTGTTCAGGGACGACGAAGGGCCCAGCAGTATCGCCGTGCCCTTGATTTTCTTGTCGAATTCCTTACTGGCGTTGCCCACGTCGCCGATCTTGAAGCCGCGCTTCTCGAGCTCGTCCGCGGTGTCCTTGGCCAGCCCGCTGCGGGGCGTGGCGTTGTAGACGTTGACGGTGATCTGCGCGGGCTTCGGCACCGAGGCTGCCGCAGTGGTGGTGGGAGACGGGCCGGCCTTCGTCGCGCAGTCCGCCTTCGGCCCCGCCGCCGACGCCTTCTTGCCGCCGCCCGTGAAGATGTCGATGAGCTGCAACGTGCCCCAGCCGATCAGGCTCAGCGCGGCGACGGAGGCGACCACGACGACCACGAACCTGCCGCGCCGACGGCGCTGTCGCATGCGCGGGAATTTGTCCCCCGTGATCCGGTACTTGCCGCCCATGCCTGGGGGAGTCAGCATGCTCATGAGCGCAGCGTAGTGCGCCTGAGCGGCGATGCCTACTAGATGATCATTCGACGCCGCACAGGTGAACCCGAAAGGGCCAAGCCCTTACCGGTCGGCCTCTGAACAGGCGCGCGTCAGTCCAGCTCCAGCACGCGCGCGTGCAGCACCTGGCGCTGCTGCAGGGCCGCCCGGACCGCGCGGTGGAGACCGTCCTCCAGGTACAGGTCGCCCTGCCACTTGACGACATGGGCGAACAGATCGCCGTAGAACGTCGAGTCCTCGGCCAGGAGGGTCTCCAGGTCGAGCTGCCCCTTCGTCGTCACGAGCTGATCGAGGCGGACCGGGCGCGGCGCGACGTCCGCCCACTGCCGGGTGCTTTCCCGGCCGTGGTCGGGGTACGGCCGGCCGTTTCCGATGCGCTTGAAGATCACACGGAAAGCCTACCGGTCAAGCCTCTCCGGGCGCAGCCTCCCGGCTCGGCTCACGCGAGCAAGTGCGTACAGATTGCGGCCAATATTGGTCAAAGGGGGTGGGTGCGATCTGGTTGCTGACACATTCCCCCCTATGGGCGAACCAAAGACTCCTGTCGGGTACGCGCGGCAGAGTGTCGGGCGACCGGACAAGTCGCAGGGGTCTGTTCGGGCGCAGCTCGCCTCGTGGTTACCGAACCCTGGTGGACCGACGGACGTCGTTGCCGGTGATGAGCCGCGAGCCCGTCCTCGACACCGCCGAGTGGACGGACCTTCAGGCGTGGTTGGACACCCGGAGGCCGGGCCCGAGCGGGCCCGGCCTGTTCGCTTCTGAGCGGTTTGGGAGTTCTTCGTTGCGCCTGCGGGGCGACCATGGTCGGCAACGGCACGGTCGGCGCCACCGCGTGACGGCGGAGGCGGTGGGCCCGCCTCCGCCGTCGGGTCAGCGGTCCTGTTTCTCCGGGGACTGCTTCGGCTGCGGTTGCTTCGGTTCCGGCTTGGGCGCGTTGCGCGCCGCCTCCGCGCGCAGGAGGGCGCGCAGGACCGCGTACGGGTCGGTGGGCATGGCTGTGTTCCTCGCGTCGTGACGGACCTCTTCCGGGGCGGGGTCTGTCAGCAGCGCAGGACCACGGTGCGCAGGGTGTGCGGTGTCCGGGGGAGTACGGCGTCGAAGCGCGGGAGTACGGCGCCGCAGAGGGGCTCGGTCGGGTCGGGAGCCGGGGCCGGGAGCAGGGACGGCCGCAGGGCCACGACCTGACGGTGGACCGTGCGGACCAGGGGCGGCAGGGCCGCCTCGACACCGTCGTACGCCACGCATGCGACCGGTGTCGACGCGGTCGCACAGGCCTCCCCGGGCGCCAGGAGTGCGAGCAGCAGCGCGAGCACACGGAGCCAGGAGCGGCCGGGGCGGGGGCGTCGTGCGGTGCTCACGGGAGGTGATCTGCCCGCGACACGCCCGCTGTTCAGCATGCCGGGTGCCGGATACGCCCGTACGGACTACAGGGAGCGCGGCACCTCCTGGGCCCGGCCCCGCATGCGGAGCGCCGTGAGGATCTCGACGACACCGACCGCGACCAGCCAGATGCCGCCGACCAGGGTGAGGACGGCGACGGACTCGAAGGGGGAGTCGATCAGGACGATGCCGGCGACGAAGGTCAGGACGCCGAGGAAGATCTGCCAGCCGCGGGCCGGCATCTCCTTGTCGTGGGCGGCGGCCAGGGTCTGGGTGATGCCGCGGATGAGCCAGCCGATGCCGATCCACAGGGCGAGCAGCAGGATCGAGCGCATCGGGCCGCGCAGACAGAACAGGCCCAGGAGGATGGAGAGGGCGCCGCTGATGAAGGCCAGCACCCGCAACGAGGTCGTCCTGTGGGTGCCGAAGGCGGCGATCAGCTGGAAGACGCCGCTGAACAGGAGGTAGAGGCCGAACAGGACGCCGGCCGCGAGCAGGGAGGCGCCCGGCCAGACGAGGACCAGGACGCCGAGGACCAGGGAGGCGACGCCGGTGATCAGAACGACCTGCCAGACGGCCTTCGAGAGCGCGTGCAGGGGGCCTTCGAGCGGAGGTTCGTGGGCCTCGAAGCCGCGTGCGTGTCCGGCGGCGTGGACCTTGCGGTCGTCGTAGTCCGGACTCCAGGCGGATGGGTTCGGTGGGTCGGTCATGTTCCATGCTTGGACCCGCCGAGCGCCGGGCGCCACCCCTGGGAGCCGCCCGGCTGATGCCCGCCGCTACTTCCTGGCGGCCTTCGCCGCCTTGGCCGCCGCCTTCATCTCCTGCTTGTGGGCGCGCACCTTGGCCAGCGACTCCGGCCCGGTGATGTCGGCCACGGACCGGAAGGACTTCACCTCGCCGTAGGCCCCGGCGGCCTCCCGCCACCCCGTGGGCTGTACACCGAGCTGCTTGCCCAGCAGCGCCAGGAAGATCTGGGCCTTCTGCTTGCCGAAGCCGGGCAGCTCCTCCAGACGCCGCAGCAGCTCACGGCCGTCGGCGACGCCCTTCCACACCAGTTCGGCGTTGCCGTCGTAGTGCTCGACCAGGTACTGGCACAGCTGCTGGATGCGCTTGGCCATGGAGCCCGGGTAGCGGTGCACCGCCGGCTTCTCGGAGAGCAGCGCGGCGAAGGCCTCCGGGTCCTGCGCGGCGATCTCGTGCGCGTCCAGGTCGTCGGCGCCGAGCCGGTCCGCGATGGTGCGGGGCCCCTTGAACGCCCACTCCATCGGAACCTGCTGGTCCAGCAGCATCCCTACGAGCGCGGCGAGCGGGGAGCGCCCGAGGAGCTCGTCGGCCTCGGGGTCCTGGGCGAGGTGAAGGATGAGGTCCATGCCTCGATCATGCCGCGCGGCGGAGCGGGACGCCCACTGCCATCGGGCCTTCACCACACCGCGACACATGGGGCATCCCATGGCCACCCTCGACACCCACCACGCCTTCCTCCTGACGAGGGCCGGCGAACCGGTCGCGCTGCTCCACGAGCCGGAGGCCGACCGGGTGAGCGAGTGCCACGAGGTGCGGGACGGCGACATCGGCATCCATGTCCTGCTCGCACCGGCCGGTCCGGACGGGGCGCGGTCCGGGTGGACGGCGGCGCTCTTCGAGGTCATCACCTCCTAGGTGCTCAAGGACCTCGACCGGCGCCGGGGCGTCGTCGATCCCGATGGGCGCAACGAGAAGGCCATCGCCCGTTTCCTGCGGCCGGGCTTCGTGGCCGGCCCGGTGGTCGTGCTTCCCGAGATCGACGTCCCGGACGGGTATCTCCCCGAGAAGCAGACGCGACTGGCGTTCCTGGAGCGGGAGGTAGCCTTCGGCGAGTGACCCCGGTGACCGTGGAAGACCTCGTCGCGCACTACGGACTGGAGCCGATCCCGCGGGAGGGCGGGCTCTTCCGCTCGACCTGGGCGGGACCGCCGGGACCCGACGGGCGTCCGGAAGGGACGGCTATCGTCGCCCTCCTCACCCCGTCCGACTTCTCCGCACTGCATCGCCTGCCCGCCGACGAGATCTGGCACTTCTACCTCGGCGACCCGCTGGAACTCCTGCTCCTCGCCCCTGACGGGACCTCCTCCACGGCCGTCCTCGGCCCGGACGTCCTGGGCGGCCAGCACGTCCAGTTCACCGTCCCCGCCGGCACCTGGATGGGCGGGCGGACCCTCGGGGCGTGGTCGTTCTTCGGCTGCACGATGGCGCCCGGGTTCACCTACGAGGGTTACGAGCACGGGGAGGCCGTCGACCTCACGGCGCGGTATCCGGAGGCAGCCGCGCGCATCCTGGAACTCTGCCGCCCATGAGACTCCTCGAAGGACAGGTCGCCCTGGTCACGGGCGCGGGCGGCGGGATCGGCCGGGGCATCGCGCTGAGGTTCGCGCGGGAGGGGGCGGAGGTCGCGCTGCACTGCCGTACGGCGGTGGAGTCGGCGCGGGAGGTCGCGGACCGGATCGAGGGGTCGGGTGGGCGGGCCGTCGTGCTGCGCGGTGATCTGACCGACGACGGCGTGTGCGCGCGGGTGGTGCGGGAGGCCGCCGAGTGGGGCGGCGGGCGGCTGGACGCGCTGGTCAACAACGCGGGCGTGCAGCCGGTCCGGGAGCTGGCCGGGATGACGGCCGGTGAGTGGCGCGCGGTCGTGGACGCCAATCTGTCGAGCGTGTTCGCGTGTACGCAGACTGCTGCGGAGGTCATGCGGGAGCGCGGGGGCGGTTCGGTGACCCACATCGCCTCCATCGAGGCGCGGCAGCCGGCGGCCTTGCACGCGCACTACAGCGCGTCCAAGGCGGCGGTCGTGATGCATGCCCGGTCGGCGGCGCTGGAGTACGGGGCGTACGGGATCCGCGTCAACACGGTCTCGCCGGGGCTGATCGGGCGGGAGGGGCTGGCCGAGGACTGGCCGGAGGGGGTGCGGCGGTGGCAGGAGGCCGTGCCGCTGGGGCGGTTGGGGGCGCCGGAGGACGTGGGGAACGCGTGTGTCTTCCTCGCCTCGCGCCTTGCCTCCTGGGTGACGGGGCACGACCTGGTGGTGGACGGAGGGGTGTCGGCACGGCCCACCTGGTGAGCGTTCGGCGGGTCGCGTCCGTACCTATCCGGAAGGCGGCGAGTCCGACGACGGAGAGACCACGTGGAGTGTGCTGGTGCAGGTGGCGCAGGGCGAGGACTCCGGGGGCGCGGCGGCCGCAGAGGAGTTCAAGGGCTGGTGCTGCTGGCGGCCGTGCTGGTCCTGCTCGTCCTCGGCGGGGCGGGAACGGCCTCTGCCCACGCGGCCCTCACCTCCACCGACCCCCAGGACGGAACCGTCCTCAAGTCCGCACCCCGCGACATCACCCTGACCTTCACCGAGTCCGTCGGCCTGCTCGACGACTCCTTCCGCGTCCTCGACCCCGACAACAGGCGGGTCCGCACGGGCAGGGCCGAGCACGGGCCGGGTGGCTCGGACACGGCCCGGGTGACGCTGCCGACGAAGCTCGCGCAGGGCACGTACGTGGTGGCCTGGCGAGCCGTCTCGGCGGACAGCCACCCGGTCTCGGGCGCGTTCACCTTCTCGATCGGCAAACCCTCGGCGACGGTGGCCTCGGTGAACCCAGGTCCCGTCGAGAACCCCGCCACGGCCAGCCTCTACAACATCGCCCGCTATCTGGCCTACCTGGCAGCGGCCCTCCTCCTCGGCACGGCCGCCTTCGTCGCGGTGTGCCGCCCGACGGACCCGGCCCCGCTCCGCAGGCCCCTGGTGGCGGGCTGGTGGACCCTGCTGGGGACCACCCTGGTCCTGGTGGTGCTGCGGGCTCCGTACGAGACGGGGGCGGGGCCGTCGGCGGCCTTCGACGCCGGGGCGTTCACACGGACGTTGACCGGGCGGCCGGGGCTGGTCCTGGTGGTTCGCGTGGGACTGCTGCTGGTCGCGGCGGTCGCGTTCGTGTGGCTTCGCAAACGGGCGGGGTGGTCGTGGACGGCGGGCCTGGAGAGCGTCGGACGCGAGGGGGCCGGGCCGGAGGATGCCGCCCGCCAGGCCGTCCCGCGCCCGCTGGAAGCGGCGAGCGGCGAGGGCGAAGGCACCGGGCGGGCGAACGCCGAGCCGGACGTCGATCCGCGCCCGCTGTCCGCCCAGCCCGAGGCCCGCGCAACCACCCCGCGCCCCCCGCTCACCGCCGCCCCCCTCCCCCTGCTCGCCGCCGGCACCGCCCTCGCCATCGCCCTGGCCCTCACCTGGGCCGCCGCCGAGCACGCCTCCGCCGGGATCCAGGTGCCCGTGGCCATGGCGTCGTCCGTGGTGCATCTGCTCGCCATGGCCGTCTGGCTGGGCGGGCTCACGGCGCTGCTGATCCTGCTCTACCGCACCGATGTCGCCCCGGCCGCCGTGGCCCGCTTCTCGCGGCTCGCCTTCGCCTCCGTGACCGTCCTGGTCGTCACCGGCGTCTACCAGTCCTGGCGCGGCCTCGGCTCCTGGAGCGCGCTCACGGGGACCACGTACGGCCGTCTGCTGCTCGTCAAGCTCGCCGCGGTGGCGCTGCTGCTGACGGTCGCCGGGCTCTCCCGGCGCTGGACGGCACGGCTGGTGGCGGCCCCGGCGGAGACGGTCGTACGGGAACGGGTGCCGGAGACGGTGGGCGGCGGCAGGCCGGCGCTGCCCGAGTCGGAGGCACCGGCGGAGCAGTCGGGCACCCTTGACCGGCACCGCCGGGCCCTCCGCCGTAGCGTCCTGGCCGAAGTCGCCGTAGGCGTTCTCGTCCTGGTCATCACCACGGTCCTCACCGGCACCCTCCCCGGCCGGGCCGCGGCCGAGGCGGAACAGCAGCCGGCGTCGGCCGGCGGGCTGCCCGCCGCGTCCGTGACCACGATCCCCTTCGACGTCGGGACGCCCAACGGGCACGGCAAGGTGCAGATCACCCTCGATCCGGGCCGGGTCGGCGACAACAACGTGCAGGCCGTGGTGTTCGGGCCCGACGGCGGCATCTCCACCGTTCCCGAGCTGCGGCTCTCCTTCACGCTCCGCGCGCAGAAGATCGGCCCCATCGACGCGAGGCTCAAGGACCTGGGCGGGTACTGGGGGACGAACTCCGTCACCCTCCCGATCGCCGGCACCTGGACCATGAACGCCACGGTCAGGACGTCGGATATCGATCAGGTCACCGTCTCGAAGTCCGTGCGGATCGCCCGCTAGAGTCACATCCAAAATCCGGCATACACGGCCACAACCGGGCAGTTTCGTTCGACTGCTCGGACGAAACGATCACAAACGTGTCGGTCACGTTTCAACAAAGGTCTTCACCCACTCTTGACCCATGACCGGACATGCGGCTGTTATTACGCCCACGATGTTCGGTCGAGTTGATTTCTGGTCGTTTTCGACTTGTTTCGACTTGGTGCTTTCGCGGCCGAACCCTGCCTTCAGGAGCCGTACATGGACCTCTCCCCCTCGGGTCTGTCCCTCCCTTCGCCGAGCCGTCGCAGCCTGTTGCGCGGAGTCGGTGGCGCCGCACTGGTCGCCGGCGCCGGGATACCCCTACTGAGCGCCTGCGGCAGCAGTGGCAGCTCGTCCGACCCCAAGACCGTCAGTGTCGGCTCGAACGACTCGGACGCCGTGCCGAAGAAGGCGTACGCAGCCGTGTACGCGGACTTCAAGAAGCAGTCCGGCATCACCGCCAAGGTGAACACGAAGGACCACAACACCTTCCAGGAGCAGATCAACTCGTATCTGCAGGGCACGCCGGACGACGTGTTCAAGTGGTTCGCGGGCTACCGCATGCAGTTCTTCGCGGCCAAGAACCTCGCCTCCCCGATCGACGACGTGTGGGAGAAGATCGGGGGCAACTTCCCCGA
>NZ_JBSFHA010000156.1:0-10624 GCF_053596855.1 Streptomyces sp. NPDC001617 | reverse complement strand
CAGCCGGAAGACCTCCCGTGCCAGGCCGAACCAGGTCGTCTCCCCACCGCTGGTGCCGTGGTAGACCCCGGGGGGCGCGGTTCCGGCCAGGGCGGACCGTTACGCCGTGGCCGACTCCAAGGCGTTCGTCCTGCTCATGTGCGCCCAGATCGCCCTGGACGACAAGGCCACCGCCCGCGCCCGCGAGCTGTCCGAGGCGGCCCGCGCGGAGACCCGGCGCGGCACTCCGCCGCCGCAGTTCATGGTGATGCTCAACGCGGTCGAGGCGATGGTGACGGTCGCCGAGTCGGGTCCGCTGCACGGCCTGCCGAAGCTGGTCGACACGGTCCGGGTGGCCTTGGAGCAGCGCGTCGCCGACGCGGTCCTGGCGACGCTGGTGGACTGCACGGCGGCCCTGCTGGCCGACCTCGGCGACCACGCGCGCGTGGCCAGGCTGCTCGCGGCCGCGGACCGCCGCCGCGGCGACCATCCGCGCCTGATGCCGGAGGGCGCCAGGGCCGAGCGCGCCGAGGCGGCCGCCCGCACCGCGCTGGGCGACCGCTGGCGGGCGGAGTACGTCAGCGGCGCCGCCCTCGCCGACGACGCCCTCCTCGACGACCTCGGCGAGGCCCTGCGCGTCCACCCCGCCGCCACCGGAGACCGGTCTACGAGCAGGTGAACCTCGCCTCGGCCCAGTCCGCGAGCGTCAGCGAGTCGAAGCCGCTGTTCGGCTCGACGACCAGCCGCACGATCCTGTGCCCGACGAGATTCACATGCACCGGGACCGCCGGGTCGCCGCCCTCGACCAGGCCGGACTTCCACAGCCGGACGCCGTCGGCGCGGACGGAGAAGTAGACCTTGCCGAGCCCCAGGGTCGTGTCGTCGATGCCGACCCTGGCGTCGTAGGCGGTGCAGCCGCGGTTGAGGTCGATGGTGACGGAGGACCGGCCGTGCACGGTCACGCCGTGGGTGTACTGCTTGTCGGCGATGGACAGCCCGTACCGCTGCCACACCCAGCTGCTCTCGCCGATCCGCATCTCGGGCCCGGTGCCGTCGCCGCTGACGTCGTAGGCCAGCTCGCTCCACTCGTAGACGGCGGGGGCGGGCGGGGGAGCCGGGGCCGGTGTGGGAGTGGGCGTCGGGGTCGGCGTCGGCTTCGGTGTGGGGGCGGGTTTCGACGTCGGGGAGGGCGTCGGGGTGGGCGTCGGCCGGGGTGTCGGGGTGGGCATCGGCTTCGGCGTCGGCTTCGGGGCGTTCACGGGCACGATCGCCGGCGGCTGCGGCTCGGGCGACTTCTTCGGGGGCGTGGGCTTCGGCGCCGTTGGCCGCACGACCGGGGAGGAGACGGGCGGCTTGGCGTCCGGCTTCTTGGCCGCGGGATGGCTCCCGGTGAGCGCCAGGGTCACCGCCACGCCCGCCGCGGCGACGACACCGGCGGCGATACCGATCTTCACGGGCGCGCCCAGTCCCTCGGAGGCAACGGCGCCACCGGCGCCGGCGGCCCCAGAAGAGCCGCCACTCGCCGCCGCGCCGGCACCCGCGGCACCCGCCGCGCCGGCACCGGCCCCGCCGGCGATGAGCCCGAGCGCCTTGGCGTACCCGGCGGCACCGAACCAACCGATGACCGCGACCGGCACGACTCCCGGAATCCCGCCGGCGACTTCCTTGATCTGGCCCGCGGCCAGCCGGCACTTGGCGCACTCCTCCAGGTGCTTGCGCAGCCCCCGCTCGGCCCGTGTGCGCAGACCGCCGCGGGCGTAGGCGCCGAGCCGGTCGGCGTAGCGGGCGCACTCCTCGTCGGCCACCAGGGTGGCGCTGACGTGGGCCTGCAGATAGGCCTGCTTGAGGCCCTCGCGGGCCCGGCTGGCGAGCACCCGCGTGCCGTTGGCGTCCAGCCCGAAGAGCGTCGCGACCTCGCTGGGCGACTCGTCCTCGACCTCGGTGTGCCACAGCACGGCCTGCCAGCGCTCGGGCAGCGACCGGAAGGCCTGCATCGCCATGGACTGCTCGGCCTCGTGCATGGCGCGCGCATCGGCGCCGAGGTCGAGCGCGTCGTCGTCCGAGACCTCCGAGGATCGGGCCGCCTGCGCGGCGAACACGGCGAAGTCGTCGACCAGTTGCTCCCGCCTGGCCGACTTCGTCCAGCCGGCGGCCACGCGCCGGACGGAGGTGAGCAGATACGCACGTACGGCGTGCTCGGGCCCGTGCCCGCCGCGCACCGCCTGCAGCATCCGGGCGAAGACCTCGGCGGTGAGGTCGTCCGCGGTGTGGGCGTCGCGGCAGCAGGTGCGGGCGTATCGGCGCACGGCGTCGGCATGGCGCCGGTACAGCTCCACGTAGGCCGTGTCGTCGCCCGAGCGCATCCGCTCGATCAGCTTGGCGTCGGGAGGCGGCAGCTTCGGCGGCGACGGAAGAACGCCACCGTCCTCACGTCGGTCGCGTTGTGCCGGGACGCTGCCCTCGACGGGCTCACCGCCCTGGGCCGGAATGGAGGCGCGTCCCCCCTGGCTGGGCACCTGCGGCGTACCGCCGCCCTCCGGGTCACCGTCCCCCGGTGCCCCGGCCCCGTCCCGCCCGTCAACACTCATCGAGGAAAGCCCCCGCCGCCTGCCCTACCAGTCCCGAACACCGGGTCAGCGTGCCATATTGGCTTTTGTTCAGGACCCCCCGAGGACACCCCTTCCACTCGTCCGTGGGGATTTACCGCGCAGCAGTACTAGCCCTCACCCATTCGGGGAAGGCTCAACTGACGTGCAGGGCATAGAAATTGACCGAAATGCCCGCTTTTCCGGATTGTGCTTCGGGGCACACAGGAGGCGCGGGCCGCGCAGAGCCCACGCCCCAGGGTCACCCTTTCGAGGCATACATGAGGCTGACCGGCCTAAAGGGCGCGGGGCTGTGTCGATATGCGGCTACCCCGCGTGGTCGCGACCAGGCACATACGACCCGCAGGCGCCGAACGACAGCCAGCGCTCATCACACCGGGCGAGACCGAAGCCCCTCCAGCAGAATGTCCAACAGCCGAGCCGACGCCGCAGCCTGCTGAGCCGCATCCGGCAACGAAGGCGCAGCCGTCGCGATCACCAGCAGCACATCCGACACGGACACATCGGCCCGCAGCTGACCCGCCGCCCGAGCCCGCTCCACCAGCTGCCCCACGACCTCGAGCAGCGTGGAAGCCCCGGCGTCGTCGTCCGAGGACACCCCGGAATGCGCCCCGGGAACCAACCTCAGCTCCCCGGCACCGGGCTGCGACCTCTGCTGCGGCACCCGCGCCTCGTCGAACACGGAACCGCCGTCGGTCCGCTCCTCGGCGACGCCGACCCGCAGCACCTGGGGCGGCAGCAACCGCCCCGCTCCCGACGCCACAGACGTCCGCAGGAAGCGCGACAGCGCCGACCACGGCTCGTCCTCCTGCCCGAGCGCCGCCCGGGCCTGGTCGGTCAGCCGGGACGTCTCCTCCTCGGCTATCCGCCGCACCAGGACGTCCTTGCTCGGGAACCGCCGGTACACGGTCCCCACGCCCACCCGCGCCCGCCGCGCCACGTCCTCCATCGGCGCGCCGTATCCCAGCTCGCCGAAGACCTCGCGCGCCGCACGCAGTACGTGTTCCAGATTGCGCTGTGCGTCCACGCGCAGCGGCGTCGTGCGCGAGGTGTCCCCGCGTCCGTTGCTCGCCGCAGCGCTGACCACGCCGCCCGCTGTCAGAGAAGACGCGGACGACCAATGAGAGTCCTGAACATGCATAAGCGTTCCCCCGGTAATGACGTCTCCCCCCGGAGACTCTCCCCGCCATTGGCAGCCGGAGCGTACGGAACAGCCCGTTCAACCAGCCCACCCGTCGCGGACTCGATGACCGATGAGCGCATCCCCCTACACCCCGTCGACACACGAACATAGTTGAGAGGGAGTCAATTCAGAAGGGGCAGGTTCCGCACGGAGCGCCCCCCGATCGGAGTACGGGTCGTTTACGTCCGGATTGCGCCACCCGAGCGCCCCCGGCGCACACCCACTGACCTGCACTCCTCCCGCGCACTCCGACAATCCGGCCAACTCCGGAGATCCCCGGCCCGCGGTCACACAAAATTGCCGGGGCTGTGGACAAACTCAAGTCATGGGTGCGTCATGGGATGGTGAAGGAACGTGCGCGCATTCTCGTTGTCGGTGGCGGCTATGTCGGGATGTACACGGCGCTGCGCCTGCAACGGAGGCTGAAACAGGAACTCAGGCAGGGCACCGTCGAGATCACGGTCGTCACTCCCGACCCGTACATGACCTACCAGCCGTTCCTTCCGGAAGCCGCGGCCGGTGCGATCTCCCCGCGCCACGTCGTCGTACCGCTGCGCCGCGTGCTCGACCTCTGCCACATCGTCATCGGCGAGGTCCGGTCGATCGACCACGCCAAACGCACCGCGACCCTCACCACCCTGGCCACCGAGGAGGAGGGCGCGGGCGCGGAGCAGCTGTCGTACGACGAGCTGGTCCTCGCGCCCGGCTCGATCTCCCGCACGCTCCCCATCCCCGGCCTCGCCGAGCACGCCATCGGGTTCAAGTCGGTCGAGGAGGCCATCGGCCTGCGCAACCACGTCATCGAGCAGATGGACATCGCCTCCTCCACCCGCGACCCCGCGATCCGCGACGCGGCCCTGACCTTCGTCTTCGTGGGCGGCGGATTCGCCGGCGTGGAGGCGCTGGGCGAGCTGGAGGACATGGCCCGCTACACCACGCGCTATTACCACAACGTCAAGGCCGAGGACATGAAGTGGATCCTCGTCGAGGCCTCGGACCGCATCCTGCCCGAGGTCGGCGAGGAGATGGGCCGCTACACGGTCACCGAACTGCGCCGCCGCAACATCGACGTCCGCCTGGGCACCCGCCTGGACTCCTGCGTCGACCGCATCGCCGTGCTCAGTGACGGCGCCCGCTTCCCGACCCGCACCATCGTCTGGACGGCCGGTGTCAAACCCCACCCGCTGCTCGCCGCCACCGACCTCCCGCTCACCGGGCGCGGCCGGCTGAAGTGCACTCCCGAGTTGACGATCGACGGCGTCACGCACGCGTGGGCGGCGGGAGACGCGGCGGCCGTCCCCGATGTCACCGTGGCGGAGCCCGGCAGGGAGACCGCCCCCAACGCCCAGCACGCGGTCCGCCAGGCCAGGGTCCTCGGCGACAACATCGCGCACGCACTGCGCGGCGAGCCCCTTCAGACGTACTCCCACAAGTACGTCGGCTCGGTCGCCTCCCTCGGGTTCCACCAGGGCGTGGCACACGTCTACGGGCGCAAGCTGAAGGGCTACCCTGCCTGGTTCATGCACCGCGTCTACCACCTCAGCAGGGTCCCCACCTTCAACCGCAAGGCCCGTGTGCTGGCGGAATGGACCCTCTCGGGCCTCTTCAAGCGGGAGATCGTCTCGCTCGGTTCCCTCGAACATCCCCGTGCGGAGTTCGAACTCGCGGCCGGTGGAAAGCCTCCTACCGACCCGGCGAACGACCCGAAGGGGTCGTCCTGACCGGACCCAGGAACTCCACCGACCGGGTGGGCGTCTGACGGATGTCGCCCCGGTAGGCCACACTGCCAGACTGATCCCCGCCCCAGGGCGAGCATCCGCCCGCCCTTCGACCCCAAGAGGCTCTCCCCACCGTGCTGCATCCCGGGGGCACCACCCCCCAGCTCTCCGGCCGGGACCGGCGCCGCCCCAGGGCGGCCAGGACGCCGCGCACGCCGAAGACGACGACACGAGGCAAGGATTCGTGAACTTCACGCGCTGGAGCGCCCGGCTCCCCGGAACGCAGCGCCGCGCCGCAGCGCGGACCGACCACCCGGTCACCCCCGACCGGCAGCCGGAGACCGCGAGCTCGGTCCCCGCGGCCCGCGCCGAACAGCTCACCGACGAGCTCCCGCACCTGCCCGCCGTGGACGAACTCCCCGTCCGTGAGGTCCTGGACCGCGTCCCGGCCCTGGTCGCCCTCCTCCATGGCCCCGACCACCGCGTCGCCTACATCAACGACGCCTACACGGCGGCCTTCGGCATCCGCCCCCTCGGCGAACCCACCCGCGACTCCCTCCCCGAACTCGACGAACTGGGCCTGCTGCCGCTTCTCGACCAGGTCCTGCGCAGCGGCAAGCCCCGCACCCTCAAGTCCCGCAAGGCCCCCGACGGCCGCTCCTACACCTTCACCTGCACCCCGGTGACGGAAGGCGACCACGCGGGCGTGCTGGTCTTCGCCACGGACGTCACCGACCACGCCGAGGCCGCCGAACGCCTCCGCGCCAGCGAACGCCGCCAGCGCGAGACAGCCGTGACCCTCCAGCGCTCCCTCCTCCCCCAGGTCCTGGAGGAACCCGACGACCTGCGCATCGCCGCCACCTACCAGCCCGGCGGCACCGAGACCGCGGTCGGCGGCGACTGGTACGACGTCATCACCCTCGGCGGCGGCCGCACCGCGCTCGTCATCGGCGACGTCATGGGCAGAGGCGTACGGGCGGCGGCGGTCATGGGCCAACTCCGCACCGCGGTCCGCGCGTACGCCCGCCTCGACCTCCCCCCGCACGAGGTCCTCCAGCTCCTCGACGGCCTCGCCGCCGAGATCGACGCCAACCAGATCGCCACCTGCGTGTACGCCATCCACGACCCGAACGAGGTCCGTCTGGTGTACGCCTCGGCCGGCCACCTCCCGATCCTGGTCCGCGACGAGACAGGCGCCGTCCAGCGCGCCGACGAACCGACCGGCCCGCCGCTCGGCACCGGCGGCTGGATGCACGCGTCGGGCTCGATCCCGCTCGGCCCCGGCTCCACCGCCGTCCTCTACACGGACGGCCTGGTCGAGCGCCGCGACGCCGACCTGGACGAGGGCATCGCGGCCCTGGAGGCAGCCCTCTCCGGCGCCACGGGCACGCCCCAGGTCGTCTGCGACCGCCTGGTCCGCTCGGCGGGCGTGACGGCCGACCACGACGACGACGTGGCCGTCCTGGTCCTCCAGCACCCGGCCCGTACCGGCCCCGAGAGCGAACTCTTCCGCAACGCCGCCCTGGAACTCCTCGGCGGCATCGAAGCGGCCCCGCGCGCGCGTGCCTTCGCCTCCGGCGTCCTGACGAGCTGGCGCTTCCCGCCCGACCTCCACGACCTCGGCGTCCTCGCGGCCAGCGAGCTGGTCGCCAACTCCCTCCAGCACGGCACCCCGCCCATGCGCCTGCGGCTGCGCCGCACCGACCGCCGCCTGCTCATCGAGGTGACGGACGGCGACGACCACCTCCCGCGCCGACGCCGCGCCGAACCGGGCGACGAGTCGGGCCGGGGCATCGCCATCGTCGCGACGATCGCCTCCAACTGGGGTTCCCGCCGCACGCCCGGCGGCGGCAAGGCCGTGTGGTGCGAATTCGTCCTGCCGAAAGGCTCGCCCTGACAGATCCCCGGTGCTAGTAGCTCTTCATGGCAGACGAACCGGGCTTCCAGCTCACAGGCACCGCACCCGAACGCTACGAGCAGTACGTCGCGCCCATCATGGCGCCCTTCGTCACCGCACTCCTGGACGCCGTCGACCTCTACCCCGGCGCCACCGTCCTCGACCTCGCCTGCGGCACCGGGTTCGCCGCCCGCGCGGCAGCCGCCCAGGCCGGCCCCACGGGCAGGGTCTTCGGCGCCGACGTGAACGAGGGCATGCTCAGGATCGCCACGGCCCACCACCCCCGCCACTACCCCGACATCGAGTTCACGACAGCCTCGGCCGACGACCTCCCCTACCCCGACGCCGCCTTCGACGCGGTCGTCTGCCAACAAGGCGCCCAGTTCTTCCCCGACCTCACGGCGGCCCTCACGGAAGCAGCCCGGGTCACCCGTCCCCACGGCCACTTCGCCGCCACGACCTGGGCCCCCACAGCCCTCACCAGTCCCTACTTCTCGGCCCAGCACACGGTCATCAAGGAGTACGGCGGCCCCGAAGCGGCGGCCTCCTACGCCGCCGCCTTCTCCTGTACGGCGGACCACCTCACCACATCCCTCCGCACGGCCGGCTTCCACGACGCCAAGGCCCACGAACTCACCTTCGGCATCGCCCTCCCCCCACTCGCCGACTTCGCCCCCGGCCACCTCTCGGTCCTGCCCTGGGCCCAGCAGATCCTCGACAAGGAGGGCCCGGAAGCCCTCACAGCCGCCGGCGAGACCCTCACCGCCCTCCTGACCGCCCACGGCACGGAGACCTTCACCTTCACCGCGACCCTGACCACAGCCACCCGCTGACCCTCCCCGCCCGCACGCCGAAGGGCGGCCGCCACCAAAGATGACGACCGCCCTTCGCAGGCACCCCGGCTCAGGCCTCCGCGACCACCGGCTCCGCAGCGGCCCCACCCCGGGCAACCACGCGGCTCCTCCCGGCCCACGGCTGATCCTGTACGGCGGTCAGCCGCCGCCCGAGCCGCAGCGCGAGGAAGGTGATCCCCAGCGAGAACAGCAGAAACGTCACGATGTACGGCGCGTGCAGCGAGGCCCCCATGGGCCCGCCCACCGCCGGCCCCACGGCCAGCGCGAGCTGCTTCACCAGGGCGAAGGCCGAGTTGTACTGCCCGGCCATCCCGCTCGGCGCCAGATCGGCGACCAGCGGAGCCACCGTCGGCGACAACATCGCCTCACCCAGCCCGAACAGCGCGTACGTCGACACGAACGCCGCCGTCGCCATCTCCTGACTGACGTGCCCGAGGCCGGCACAACCCGCCGCGACCCACGCGACGGCCCAGATCAGGCCGACCCCGGCGATCACCCGCGACCGCCTCCGCCGCTCGACGAACCTCAGCACGGCGAACTGCGCCACGACGATCATCAGCGTGTTGGCGGCCAGCGCGCTCCCCAGCGCGGACGTGGAGATCCCGGCCGCCTCGACCCCGTACGCACTCAGCCCGGACTCGAACTGGCCGTAGCAGGCGAAGAACAGCACGAAGCCCAGCACGGACAGCTGCACCATCGCCCGGTTGTTCAGCAGCTGCTTCCAGCTGCCCTTGGCGGACTGCGCGGGCGCGCCCTCCATCCGCGGTGAGTGCGGCATCCGCACGGTCGTCATCACGACGGCCAGCAGCAGGAAGATCGCCGCCTCGATGGAGAACAGCAGGGTGAAGGAGTCGACGCGCGTAGAGTCGACGAGATGGCCGCCGATGAGCCCGCCGACGCCCAGCCCCAGGTTCTGCAGGAAGAACTGCGTCGCGAAGGCACGTGAGCGTGTGTCGGCGGTCGAGCAGTCCACGATCATCGTCGCGAGCGCGGGCTGCATGACGGCCTGCCCGGCGCCCAGCGCCGCGGCCGACAGCAGGACGGTCGTCGCATTGTTCGCCAGCCCCAGGCTCAGCGCCCCGAGGGCGGCGGTGACCAGGGCGGCGAGCAGGACCGGCAGCGGGCCGCGCCGGACGATGGCCCGCCCGGCGAACGGCAGCACGATCAACGCGGCCACGGCGAAGACGGCGAGGACGAGCCCCGCCGTCACCGCCCCCAGCCCCCGCACCTGCGCCACATAGACGTACAGATACGGGACGGTGAAGCCGAGCCCGAACGCGCTGAGTGCGTTGCCCACGTGGATCCGGCGCATCGCTGCGCCCATCGCCCTGGTCACGTTCACCTCTCTCAGGTAGTTGGAGTGCCTCAGTACTTAGAACCGAAGACTTCAAAGCTAAAGTTCGAAGCTAAACGGTACACCTGGAAGAACTTCAACGCCAACGACCCCCATGCCATACTTCGCCCATGGGCGACACCCCCGGCACCCTCGGCGAACCGAGCCTCGAAGAGCAGATCGCCGCCTACCAGCGCGAGTTCCGGGACCTGGACCCCCAGGTCGAGAAGATCGTCTCGGCACTGTCCCGCCTGAACCGCCGTATGAACGTCGCCTACGGCCGCCAGACCGCCGCCCTCGGCATCAGCAACGCCGAGTGGGAGGTCCTCAAGGCCCTCGTCCTCTCCGGCGCTCCCTACCGCATGGGCCCGAGCGACCTCGCCAAGCGGCTCGGCCTCACGCCGGCCGCGATGACCCACCGGATCGACCGCATGCTCGCCGAGGGACTGGTGACCCGGGAGCGGGACGAGACGAATCGCGTCCGGGTGATCGTCGAGCTGACCGCGGAGGGACGTGAGAAGTGGCTGGAGGCGATGAGGCTTGCCACGGTCTTCGAGGAGGACCTGCTCCAGGACCTCTCGGCCGAGGAGCGCACGGGCCTGGGCGACGTCCTCACCCGCCTTCTGCGCAGGGTGGAGCACGCGCAGCCGGACGCGGGCGGACGCCTCAGCGACCTGGACTAAAAGATCTTGACAGAGGGCGCTTGACAGCGCTCCGCCGGATCCGTAAAGTTCTTCGGGTTGCCACGGGGCCGTAACGGTCCCTCGGCAACACCTCCCGCCGCGTAAGCGGCAACCCAAACCATCAGCATGATCTCCCGAACGGGTTGATTTCGGCGTGCCCGAATTCAATTCGATTGGGGCTCGGCGGCCCGATTGGGAATCGCCGAGAGAATCCGCTAAGGTTTGAGACGTCGGAACGGCCCAACAGCCGGGAAGACAACCCCCTCTGACTGGGAATCAGACGCCGAAAGGATCTGATAGAGTCGGAAACGCAAGACCGAAGGGAAGCGCCCGGAGGAAAGCCCGAGAGGGTGAGTACAAAGGAAGCGTCC
>NZ_JBSFHA010000155.1:0-11611 GCF_053596855.1 Streptomyces sp. NPDC001617 | reverse complement strand
GATACGCGACGACATCCACGAAGCCTTCCTCAGCCTCGCCTGCAGCATCATCTGCTGGCGACGACTGAAGAACCTCACACTTTGTTAGGAGTTCTAAGTGGACTCTGCGAGTGCCTCGGGACGCTCGGACTTCTCCACGCTCTTGATCCACTGCCGCAGCGTCTCGTGGTTCACGCCGAGTTCGGCGGCGATGCGAGAGACGCGCCGGTCCGGCGAACGGGCCGGCGCCACGGCGTCGGCCCGGAACTCCGCCGAGTACATGTAGGTCCCCACCCGGGACTCCTCTCCCTGAATTCGAGATCCAGTGTCGAGGCGTCCACCATCAAGGTGGATGGCCCGTCAGAATGAGTTCGGCAGTTATGTCTGCGGCTCGGTCAGTTCGGTCCACGGCCGGTGCACGGTCGGATGAGATGTGTTGGGGGGCGCCGTGGTGGGTGTGGAGTTGGCGGTCGGGTACGTGTTCGCGTGGGCCGTGCGCAAGGCACGACGAGTGGGTGGCCGTGCGGATGCCGAGGTCGACCAGGCGCTGCATGCAGGAATGGACCGGCTACACGAACTGATCGCCGCGAAGCTGGGTCAAGATCCGGCGCTGGAGCGTGCCCTGGAGGAAGCCGAGTCCGGGCGGAAGGAGCTCTCGGAGCGGACGTGGCGCCGACTGGTGGACTCCCTGGAAGATGTAGCCGAGCGTGACCCGGCCTTTGCCGAAGCTCTCGAGGAACTGGTGAACAAGCTTCAAGCCGTTGTTGCCGACGGCGAGGTGTCAGCGTCCAGTGACGGGCAGGCCATCGGCGGGAATGTGGACATTCGCGCCGATGGCGGATCGGTAGCTGCGCTGAAGACGGGAGACGTGACGATCGGGCGCGCTGGAAACCCTCCGCTGCCGGGCTCGGATCAGGGCTGACCGCACCCGGCACCATCACACCCCCTCCCACCAGCCCGTCCCGCGTGGGTGACACGGTCATCACCGCGATCGGCGACAGCGTCGCCGCCGGGAGCATCGGCGAGCTCCACCAGCACTGGCATGGCGCGCCGCGCGCGCCTGCGGCGTTGCCGCACCAGGTCGGTGTGATCCCTTCCCGAGCTCTGTCCTTCCAGCACCGCCGAGAGGCCGACCGGATGCGGGCGGCACTGGCTGACGGTGGTACAGCGGTGCTGTACCAGGTCCTCACCGGGATGGGCGGAGTGGGCAAAACGCAGCTCGCCGCAGACTACGCACATCACGTCTGGGACCGTGCTGAGGTCGACCTGCTGGTGTGGGTGAGCGCGGTCAGCCGTGATGCAATCATCTCCGGCTACACACAAGCCGCCGTCGAGGTGTGCGGCGCCGACACCCACGATCCGGAGCTGGCAGCCAGGGTGTTCCTGGCGTGGTTGCGGGCGAAGCGGTACCGGTGGCTGGTGGTCCTGGACGACCTGGCGGATCCCGCCGATGTCCGGGGTCTGTGGCCACCCGAGCAGCCGTTGGGCCGAACGCTGGTCACTACGCGACGCCGGGAAGCAGCCCTCATGGGCAGTGGCCGCCGCCAGATCCAGATCGGTCTGTTCACGCCCGGCGAGGCCGTCCGCTATCTGGCCTCCACTCTGGCGGCCCACCGTCGCACGGAGCCGCCCGAATGCCTGGCCGAACTGGCGGCCGAACTGGGATGTTTGCCGCTGGCGTTGTCCCAGGCCGCCGCCTACCTCACCGACCAGGCCTTGAGCATCGCCGACTATTGCACCATGCTGAACGACCGCAGGCGAAGCCTGGCCGATGCCGTACCGGACGCGGCCGGCCTGCCCGACGGTCAGACGTCGCCAGTTGCCGCTGTGTGGTCACTGTCCATCGACCGCGCCGACCGATTGTCACCGCGAGGTCTGGCGCGCGCCCTGCTCCAGCTCGCCGCCATGCTCGCCCCTAATGGCATCCCTGTCTCCGTGCTGACGAGTGCGCCTGCCCTCGCCTACCTAGCGGATCAGCGTGGCTCCACCATCGAGCGGAAGACCACGGACGATCTCGACGTCCGCGAGGCCTGCGACGCCCTGACGGCCCTTCACCGTCTAAGCCTCCTCGATCGCGTTCCCGGCAGCGCCCCTCCAAGCGTTCGTGTTCATCAGCTTGTCCAGCGGGCTACTCGTGATGCATTGACCACCGAAAGATGCGGGCAGCTCGCCCAGATCGCAGCCGATGCCCTGCTTGCCTCGTGGCCATCAGACTCAGGCCTCGATGTGGTCGCCGAGGGTGACATGCTTCGGGCCAACGCCGCTGCTCTGGTCCAGCACAGCGAAGGAGCCCTGTACACCGCCACAGCGCACCCAATCCTGCGCCGCTATGCAGGCAGCCTGTGGAACAGTGGCCAGATACAGGCTGCCCTCGACTACCAACGGCATCTGGCCGACGCCGCTCACCGACGGTTCGGGCCTGCTCACCCCGACTGCCTTGAAGCGCAAGCCGATCTCGCCCATCTGACCGGGCATATGGGAGACAAACTCGGCGCTGTGACCACCCTACAGTCGCTGTCAGGACAAATGCGGCAATGGCTGGGCCCCTGCCACCCCCTCACCCTCAACGCCCGCTATCTCCTCGCGCACTGGTGGGGGGAGACCATAGGCGCGCATCGTGCCGTCACCGCGCTGGAACAGGTGCACGCCGACCAGGAACATGCCCTTGGGCCCGACCATGAGGACACCCTCACTACACGCCACCTCCTCGCACACTGGCGAAGGAAGGCCGGCGACGCAGTCGGCGCGATAGCGGACGGCGTACAACTAGTGGCGGACCGGACGCGACTGAGAGGTGCAGGCCATCACAACACCCTCGCCGCCCGGTCGCACCTCGCCGCTGCCCGGGCAGCCGCAGGGGACGAGCGGGCTGCCGTAACGGAGTACGAAAAGATTCTGGAGGAAGAATTACGGCTGTTCAGTATCGATCACCCAAACGTCCGCGATACTCGCAAGCGCCTCGCCTCCTACCGATGGCAGGCGGGGGATGCGACTGGAGCGGTGACCACCCTGGCAGCCGTGTTGGCCGATGAGGAACGGATACTGGGCCCCGACCACGCTCAGATCAGCCACACCCGTAGCCTGCTTGAACAATGGCTCGCGGCGTTGCATCCCCCGAAGAGCGTTTGACCTCATTCGGGGGGACTCACCTGGATGCCCGCTTCAGCTCAGCTTGACTCGGTCGGGGATCTTGGAGTTGGCGAGGTCAACTGCCCAGGGTTCGCCAGGACTTCGGCCGGGGTATCTCGCGCTGGTCGAGGTAGTACTGGAGGGCAGTCGGCCGGCGGGGCGTGGTGGTTTCGTCGGTCGGCGGCAGTCCGCCGAGGCGCTCGATGTTGACGGCGATGGCCGTCAGGACGTGCTGAATGTGGGCCTTTCCCTGTCCTCGGTAGCAGCAGTGGCGCATGCCGTGTCCGTGGGCGAACTCGTTGACCGTACCCTCCACTCCGGAGCGGACCGCGTAGCGAGTCTTCCCCTCAGACGTCTGCTGCTCGGTGCGGACGCGGAGTTGCAGGTCGCGGAGTTCTCGTGGGGGAAAGCCCACGGTGCGGGCGATGTCGGCGGTGGTGGTGCACTGGGTGCGTCCCGGGCAGGGGCGGCACTGGCTCTTGGTGAACCTGGCCACCATCAGCGGGGCCGCGGTGGGCGAGGAGGTCAGGTAGGGGCCGTGCCAGCCCGCACTGACCTGCCTCTGGAGGCAGGTGACTTGCTGGCGGTCGTAGTCGACGTGGAAGTCGTCCCGGGCGAAGCCCTCGTTGCGGCGGTGTTGGCAGGTGGGGTTGCCCCGGTGGCCCGGAGACGGTGACCTGGTGTTCACGGGTGGCTTGTTCCAGGTGGGGCAGGGAGGTGTAGCCGGCGTCGACCAGGTGCTCGGCCGGCAGGAGTCCGCGACGCGCCCGTCGGGCGTGGAGGCCAACGCCACAACGGCGACGTGAACTCCGCACTGATGCGCACGGACCCGAAGGTCCCGCGTACCTTCGCCCCAGGGCTCTCAGTCATGGGCAAGGGGCCAGCTTGGGCCGGTGCGCAACCCGTACTCAGTACGGTACAGCCCGCTACTGACACCCACCCTCGGCTCGGCTCACCTCCCCGACGGAGGACTGAGTGTGAGCGCGGTGGTGCCCGTCCATCGGGCTTCTCCGTAGCGTGTGGAGCCGAATTGGGCGCATCAGCATGGCCCCTGCCCGCAGCACTCCTCCGCAATCTGGGTAGTACCGGTACGAGTCAGCGGTCTGGTGGCCGCGATCCGCACCGTTTTCCTCGGCGCGGCATGGCAAAGGTGCCGGGTTCACTTCGTCCGGGACGTGTTCTCGGTGATCGAGAGGGGCTCCGGGGAGATGGTCGCCGCCACCATCCGCACCATCTTCGCGCAGACCACCGGTGAGCAGGTGCGCACCCAGCTGGACGTGGTCGCCGACATGCTCGGACGGCAGTTCCCGCAGGTCAAGATGATACTGCTGGATGCGGCGACGGACATCACCGCGTTCGCCGACTTCCCGCCGGCGCACTGGAAGAAGATCTGGTCGACCAACCCGTTGGAACGGCTGAACCGGGAGATCAAACGACGGGCCGACGTCGTCCAGGTCTTCCCCAATCCCGCCGCCCTGGACCGGCTCGCAGCCGCGGTCCTGGCCGAACTCCACGACGAGTGGCAGGTCTTCGACCGCCGCTACCTGTCGGAAGCCTCCATGGCTGAGCTCTTCACCACCAAGCCAACCGAACCCGAACCGCAGATCACCGCACAACCGGAACCGAAACAGCTGCCGTGACTACACCACCCCGCGGGACATGACGGCCGGTCGTCCGGCACGCGGGCTTGGCCGGCATGTGCGCCAACCGGTCACCTGGCCTGCGGCTGGGAGGGGCGGCGTCCCTGTGCCGCATGTCCCGATCACCTGCCAGGACGCTTGATGTGGACCTGATCACCTTTTGATGCCTTGTCCCGCGTGCTCACCAGTTGAAGATCACGCCTCCGTTACCTTGAGCGCGACCAAGCTCTACAGGGGGGTATTTGTGAGACCTGCCAGACTGGCTATGCCGGTCATAGCGAGCGCGCTTGCTGTGCTTCTTTCACCAGCTACAGCCCTCAGCGCCTCCGAGTCCACTCCATCCGACATCAACTACACGGCGACGTACACGCCGTTGGACCAAGTCGACTCACTTGCGGCTGACGCCCGTGGCACCGCTTCGTCCGTCGCCCGTGCCGCAAACCCGCGGCCTCCGGGCGGTGGTGACTTCAACTATCACGACGTGACACACAACGAGTGCGTACGGCACGGCAACAGTGCCGGCAAGCCCGAGTGGGTCAAGAACCACTTCGCCTTGTGCCGACGAGGAACGGTGCAGGTCGTCGGCACGGACGTGCGGACCGGCGAACCCGTCGGCACGCTCACCTATGTCGAGACGATCATCGGCTACGCCTACCAGGGCGAGCGGAGCGTCTCCTTCGACCAGTACTTCGAGGACATCCAGACCACCGGCACCATCCAGGACTCGACGACGTTCCTGATCAACCGGTGGAACCAGTCGAGCGGGACCGGCCCCATCCTGCACAAGGGCGAGAAGCACGGGGGCGTCACCCAGATCTCCGGCGGCTTCCGCGGTGAGGTTGGCGCGGCGCAGGAGGACGCCAGCATCAAGGGCTGGAAGAAGGAAGCCATGGAGCTACTGACGTTCGATGAGGACGAAGCGTCAGGCACCGGGCGGGACAAGGTCCACAAGTTCGACTTCGTGCCGGCGACCTTCTTCATCTCCAAGGACAAGCAGAACGTCCAGCTGCCCGAGCCCAAGATCAGCATGCGGTTCGACAGCGCCTCCTACCAGAAGTACAAGAAGGGCAGCATCTTCACCAGCACCCGCAACACGTTGACGTACGACCGCAGCAACGCCGCCGTCAACGAGACCGCACAGCACATCTACGACGCCCAGCACCATCCCGAGAACACCGTCCCCGCCAAGGCGGGCAAGAAGGTCCCCGGCGCCCCGTCGGCGAAGCCGCTGCACCGGATCTTCTACGACACCACCCAGCGCCGGCAGAACCGCGACACCGCTCGGACGGTCTGCCAGGCCAACTGGCCGAACTACTCCAGCCAGGACAAGGACTGCGACGAGTACCCCTTCAGCACCACGAAGGAAGGGGCGGCCAAGGCCCAGGGCAACTTCTCCGCACGAGCCCTGGACAGTACCGACAACCAGAAGGCCGGATCCCAACTCTCCACTTGGTACAACGACGCTCGCATCCTGGATGGAGATGCGTTCTACGTACAGGTGAAGTAGTCGAACCAGGCGGGGCGGTTCCATCAGGGCCGCCCCGCCTGACCTCTCTCAACGCCACAACTGGATCACGAACCGTTCGAAGAGCCGATAGGCCTCCAGCTCTTCTTCCGGGTCCTCTTCCTGAGGCCCCACCCACACACGCACCTGATACGGTCCCGCGTCCGTCAGTTCGTGCTCGTCCCCCGCAGGCTCACGCATCAGGTTGACCAGCTGGATCTGCTCGGAATCGAAGCTGACGGAGGTCTGCTCCCCCATGCTCCGGAACTCAGCCTCGGGTGGCGCGTCCGGCATCGAGTCCCACAGCTCCACCCTGACCCGAGCCATCTGGTCTTCGAGCGCAGAGGCGACAACGACAGCACCTTCATGAACCAGAAACGACCCGTTCGGCGGGAGACGAGAGAACGGCTCCTCGATCTCAGGATCGGTGTCGATCAGGGCGAACAAGTGCCGTTCCACCAGCACAACTGCTCCGAAGGAGTCAGCCAGTCCCACTCCGTGCCTCCCAACACTGTGTGTACAAGCAGTATCCCAACCAGTCGACGTGGCGAAGTGAACCCTTGAGGGCCCCTGGGACACGGATTCCCCTCACGCTTCTGGGACCGTGAGCGGCGCCCGGCGAGCCGTCCGTTCCGGCCTCGGCCAAAGCCCGTATCGAGCCGATTGGGATCGGCGAGATCAGTGCCCGCGAGCACCACAGTCTCGAGCGGCCCTTGGGCCACGACCATCCCGAGAGGCTGTTCGCCTGGGCCGGAGCCACGGCGAGCTGGCCCATGCGCACGGCCGGCGGCGAGTGGCACTCCCTCGACAAGGGCCGCCTGATCTGGATGTCCAAGGCCACCGTCCCGCTGACCTTCCTCCGCACCTCCGATCTCGCGGCGCACCTGGCGGCCGCCGTCGGCTCCTAGGCCGCCAACGGTGAACGCATCGACATCGGCTGGGACCGTCCGGTCAGCATGCGCGAGGTCGCCGACCTGATGGGCCACCGGGCCGGAAAGAAGATCAAGGTGTGGGCCGTCCCCTCCGTCGTCGTCCGCGCCGCAGGAGCCGTCGTCGGCCGCTTCCATCCGGTGGTCAAGGACATGGCCGCGATGTTCGGCTGGTTCGACACCGGACGCTACGTCGCCGACCCCCGCCGCCAGGAGCAGCTGTTCGGCCCCGTCCCCACGGCCGAGGACGTCCTCGCCCGGTTCACCGACGAGCTGCGCACCGCACAGCACCGGTGACAGGCCCGCGTCCCGCCCCTCGCCGCCCGGCGGCCTGACCAGGACGCCTCGGGCCTGCCCCTCCCGGACCCGAGAAAGGAAACACTCATGAACGGATCGACCCTGCAGACGTTCGCCGCCGAGTACGCGCGGGACCTTCCCGCAGACCAGCTGGAGCATCCCTTCGGCCCGGACTGGGAGGTCTTCAAGGTACGCGGCAAGGTGTTCATGCTGATGACCAAAATCCCCGGGCGCCCCGTCGCGATCCTCAAGGCGGACCCCGGCGCGGCCCATGCTCTCCGGGAACACAACAGCCACATCACCCCCGCGCTACCACATCAACAAGAAGCACTGGATCACGCTGGAGGGCGGGACAGGCGTCGACAAGGAGCTCGTCAGGGAACTCGTCACCGACTCCTACCTGCTCGTCGTCTCCCACCTGCCCAAGGCCGAGCAGCCCGTCGACCCGCACACCTACGGCACCGGCACTCGGACGGGCCGGTGAGCGCGGCCGGTGACCGCCTTCAGGTCACCGCCCGCAAGGCGGCCCTGGCCCTCCCCGACATCAGCCACGGCTACCCCTTCACTCCCGGACTCGACGTGTGCAAGGTCGCGGACAAGGTGTTCCTGATCGTCACCGATGTCCCGGACGAACAGTTCATCACGGTCAAGTGCGAGCCCGAGTATGCGCGGGCACTGGAACGCAACTACGCCTCGATCACCCCGGGCCGCTACCTCGACAAGAGGCACTGGACCTCGCTGGGGCCCGGGCGGGGCATCACGAAGCAACTGATCAACGATACGGTTAAACACTCCTACGACCTGGTCATCGACGGTCCGCAACAGAGCGAGCGCCCGCCGCGAGCCCCTGGCCCGGACTCGACGCGACCGCGACCGCCCGGTGAACATTGGCTGCGCCCCCTTGGACACTGGCTGACCTCAGCCCGGCCAGGCAGCTCTGGGAACTGGGCGATGAAGTCGCCTCATCGCGTCTCCGTGGCCAGGGCGAGGCGCTGTATCCGGACGCGTTGCAGACCGCAGCCTTGCAGGACGTCGTACACAGCGTGGTGAAGATCGTCCGTGTGCGCCGAAGGAGCGACCAGTGTACGAGTCTTCGACAGGGCCGCCCGGTCAGCCCTGCACACCACCACGACGACCGAGCGCACCGCCTGCTCACACGACCGCCGCCGGGCCCCGAGCTCCGCGGCCAGCCGCACACCGGACCTCGAACCTGGTCAAGTCCAGCCCGCGCAGAGCGGACCACGGTGACAGCAAGGCAACCTCTTGCCAACGCTCCAGGCTTCACGTCGTCAGGGGCAGCCGCGTAGCAGCGACGGCTGTGGCAACACAGCCCTACTGCTCACCGCCATGCCCGCCCCGGGGAATCGATCATTGGGCTTGATCCGCTTTGGCGGGGATCAGGGGCGATCACCAGCACGCGATCGGGAGCCACAGGCCTGGCGAGCCTGGGAGCGCGCTGGAAACTGGCCCGGCGCAGTGCCTCTCGGGAGCGGACTATTGCCGCCCCGTCTCCGGGGCAGGGTCCTCCGATGGGCTCCGCCGAGGAATGGCCGTGCCCCGGGGATCACGTCATCTCGGCTGTTCCAGCTGGTGCAGGCGGTCGCGTGCTGCGTTGCGGATACCGCGGGTTCGTCCGCGTTCGGCAAGCAGTCCCAGGACCTCAGGTGCGGTGACGGTCTGCGTGGTTGTGGACATGCGCTGCAACCAGTCGGAAGCTGCGGTGAGATCCTGCACTGCCCACGGCTCGCGCAGGACGATGGATCTGAGCAGGCTCCACTCACGCAGCCGACGTGTGAGGAAGCCGCGCTCGCCGACCACCTCGGCCATGGCCTGGGCCCACGGGGTGAAGTGCGGGCCGGTCAGCAACTGGGCGGCCCGGCGGTCCAGATGGCGGCCCACCGCGCTGTCCGCCATCACTTGGTCCTGATCCCGCAGAACAGCGGACACCAGGTCGGCTTCGCCCTCCTCGGCGACCGCCTCCAGCGCCCGCAGATAGCCGGCAAAACGCCGGTGCTCGGCAGGCTCTTCATCGAGGTGGCCCGTCAAAGCTGGCTCCCCTCCGAGTGTCCTCGCGTAGATCGCGGCCCGTGGACGCTGCGCGGCCGCAGCCGACTGCATCGCGCAGCCAAGTCATCCTTGCCCCGTTGTCGATGGTTCCATGGCGTGTCGGACATTACCGGTATCCGAGGGACCTAGAAACGGATGCTCCATGTGTTGTGCAAGGCCAGTGCCTGCTCCTGATCCAGCCATGACAGGGCGTGCTTCGTTGGCGTTCGCTGCGATCTGGCACAGAGCTTGGGGAGTGGTGGCGGCGTGTGACCACGGTGTTCGCTCACGTGGCACTGACCTCGCGTGGACCGCGTACGTCCACGCCGTCTGACAGGCTCAGCCGAGCCATAGACGCCAGCGAGGTTCCGGGGCCTTGCAGCGGCCCGCGCCAACCGCGAAATTGTAGGCCGCATCGGTGCGTTCCTCAGCGGTCCATCGCTTCCAGTCCTCGCGGGGCACCAGCGGGTTCCCGCGACGGTCGGCCAGAGGGACGCTGATGTCGATCGCGCAGTGCGGCCGCACGGTGCGGGTCGCGTACGACGTCGCAAGGACAGCGCCGGCGAGGCACAGCAGCACCATCCAGAAAGGGACGCGGACGCGACGTCTCATAGACGCGTCGTACTCAGCTTGGCTCTGTCGGGGATCTTGGAGGTGCCCGGTGTTCGGCGAGTGCGCCCGCTGCCTTTTCCGCTGCGCCAAGTAGCTGACCGCAGTTACGCACAGGAGCACCAGCCCCATGGACACCCCACTGAAGAGCCAACTGACCGGAGCGCCTTTGGCTCTTTCCACGCACCAGAAGAGCACTGTCAGCACACACCAGTGCATACACAGCCGTGCAAGGGCCTGGCCGAGGCCGCCCTGACCGTGATGGTGCACGGGCAGACGGGCGGCGGGATCGTAGCCGACGCGTTCGTAGTGCAATTGAGTCAGGCGCTCCACCCGCAGGCACTGTGCGAAGAACAGCATCAGCCCAGTGCCGAACAAGACGGCCTGCAAGAAACGCGTCCCATCGGTGAATGCCCCGAAGGTCATACCGGCCAGCGCCGCGAGCGGTACCGCCAGGACAGCGGCGGAGCGCAGCGGGCGGCTGGCCACGCGAACCGCGATGGGAGCCGGAGGCCGGTACCTCCCGCCCATGCCGAGATACCCATCGGCCTTCAGGCTCGCCGTCAGCAGCAACATCTCCGCCTTCCGCAGCACCTGCAGCATCCGCTTCATCAGTCCCTCACGCGCCGACGATTCCCGATACACACCATGGACCATCGACAGAACGGCAAGGTTGCCGTCGCTGCGCAGTTCAGCCAGCAGCGGCCTCCACACGGTCTGCCAGCATCCGCACGCCACCACGGCGGTCCACGAGCCATGGGGTTCGGGCGTACGGTCACCGTCCATCTGTCTGTACCCTGCGCCGATGCGCGAAGCGCACCGGCCACGGTGGCCCACAGCGGTAGGGACCAGCCCTCGGCGTCGGCTATTGGGTGAGCACCGCTGAGCGGGTCTGCTTGGGAGTGCCCGAGGCTCGCCCAGCTGCCGAAGTAGCACCGCCCAGACGAACGCCCGGTTTGATCATCCGTCGTACACGCACTGAACGTGCGGGAAGCTCAGCTGCGCTGTGCTGCACCGAGTGCGTCAGCCTGGCGTTTCAGTAGCTGCTGGTCCAGCTTCGGGAGGAATGCGATAGGTTTCCGTCCCATATCCGTCCTTCGACCCGGCGATCCGCGCAGACCAGTGCATCCGGAAGCTCACGGAGGCGGGTCACGTCCGCCGAGGTGGTGTATCGATGGCCACTCGGTGATCTCGTTTTGAGGCTATGCGGTGAGCTCGTCGGGAGGACGGTCTCGTCGGTTTGTGAATCGATCGGGTGGAAGCGGGCCTTGGCGAGGAGTTCGCGGCCCAGGTAACGGCGGGTCTCGGTCCACTCGTCGTTCTGCTCGGCCAGCACCGCGCCGACCAGGCGGATCAGAGCGGTGCGGTCGGGGAAGATGCCGCCCACGTCGGTGCGGCGGCGGATCTCCTTGTTAAGCCGTTCTTGCGGGTTGTTCGACCAGATCTGCCGCCAGATCTCGCGCGGGAATGCGGTGAAC
>NZ_JBSFHA010000154.1:0-12065 GCF_053596855.1 Streptomyces sp. NPDC001617 | reverse complement strand
CACCCCGCCGTTCAGCCCCGCCGAGGCCGCGGCCCTGGCCGAGGCGGCGCTCGGCGACACCCTGCGCGCCGTCGCGGCCGCCCCCGCCACCCGGCCAACGGGGGCCCTGGCGATCCCCACCCGGCGGTAGCCGGATGTTGTCCACGTGAGGCGAGGGGGAGCTACCCGAACTCTCCTCACGGGAAGGATCTGTACCCCCGACCGGATTCGAACCGGCGCTACTGCCTTGAGAGGGCAGCGTGCTAGGCCGCTACACAACGGGGGCTTTGCGGAATGGTCTCCGCGGCGCAGATGAGCTCTGCGAGCTGGCCTACCTGGACTCGAACCAAGACTAACTGAACCAGAATCAGTCGTGCTGCCAATTACACCATAGGCCACTGGAACGCAAGCCCCTGCGGGGATCTTGTTCTAGTTTGCTCCTCCGGTTCCCGGCCTTTCGGCCCGCTCCCCGGCGGCGCAGGAAGAACATTACCCGAAGGTGGACGGGGCTCCAAAACGGGTATCCGCGCCGAGCAGGGCGGGGAGTTCGGCGAGGGAGGCGATCCGGTGCGGGCCTGCGGGTACGTCGTCCCTGATGTGCGCGCCGCCGCGGTCGATCCACACCGACAGCAGTCCGGCGTCGGCGGCACCCCGTCCGTCGATCTCCGGGTGGTCGCCGACGTACGCCACCTCGTGCGGGGCGAGGCCCAGCGCCTCACAGGCGGCGAGGAAGGCGCCGGCCTCGGGCTTGGAGACGCCGAGTTCGGCGGCGCAGAGGATGGCCTCGAAGCGGTCGTGGACGCCGAGGGCGCGCAACTTGCGGTCCTGGACGGTGAGGCTGGAGTTGGACAGCACGGCGTGCCGATGGCTGGCGGCGAGGGCGTCCAGCACGGGCAGGACGTCCGGGAAGAGCGCCCAGGCGGCCTCGTAGTACGTCTTGTAGCGCCGGAACCAGTCGTCGGCCTCGTCGTCGGTGAGCTCCCGTCCGAGGAACAGCCGCACACGGTCCCGCCGCTGCCCCTCGAAGGAGATCTCCCCGGCCGAGAACCGTGCCCACTGGAGCTCGGTGGCCACCCGCCACCGCTCCAGCGCCTCCTCCACGGCGCCACCCTCGTCAAGCAGCCCGTCGACCGCCAAGTACGCCCGCATGGCCGCACGGTCCGCTCCGCTGTAGTCGAAGAGCGTGTCGTCGACGTCCCAGACCACGGCTCGGATGCTCATGTCCCGACGGTATCGCGGGCTGGCACACTGGGGACATGAGCGAGTACCGCGTCCAGTTCACCGTCGAGGCCCGTGCGGCGTACGACGGTCTGCCCGGCGAGCGTCGAGCCCAGTTGGACAGGGCCGTGCGGGTACTGGCACGTGACCCGTTCCGCAAGGCTGCGACAGCGCAACTCGGCCCCGACGAACACCTGCGAAAGGCGTACGTGGCCCCCGGCGTGATGCTGGAGTACATGGTCGCGGGGGCCATCATGGTTGTCGTGGTACTGGAGATCTTCGACGAGTTCACGTACCTGATCGATGAGGCCGACGCCGTCTGAATCCACGCCGAAGGGGCGGCCCCGGTGACCCGGTGGCCGCCCCTCACACGTGCGTGCCCTACGCCGCCAGCTTCTCCAGTGCCGCGTCGATCCTGGCCAGCGTCTTCTCCTTGCCCAGGACCTCGAGGGACTCGAAGAGCGGCAGGCCGACCGTGCGGCCGGTGACGGCCACGCGGACCGGGGCCTGGGCCTTGCCGAGCTTCAGGCCGTGGGCCTCGCCCGCGGCCAGGACGGCCTCCTTGAGGGCCTCGGCGGAGGTCCAGTCGGCCGACTCCAGCTTCTCGCGGGCCGTATGGAGGAGGGCGTCCGAGCCTTCCTTCATGGCCTTCGTCCAGGAGGCCTCGTCGAAGACCGGCTCGGCGAGGAACAGGAAGTCGACGTTGTCCGTGATCTCGGAGAGGACCCTGAGGCGGGTCTGGGCGTGCGGGGCGATCGCCTGCCACTTCGACTCGTCGAAGGACTCCGGGGTCCAGGGGGCGAACGGGGCCTGGAGCCAGGGGGCGCAGCGCTCGGTGAACTCCTTGACGTCCAGCAGCCGGATGTGGTCGCCGTTGATCGCCTCGCACTTCTTCAGGTCGAAACGGGCCGGGTTGGGCTGCACGTCCGCGATGTCGAAGGCCGCCACCATCTCGTCGACGGTGAAGACGTCCTTGTCCGCCGAGAGCGACCAGCCAAGGAGGGAGAGGTAGTTGAGCAGGCCCTCCGGAAGGAAGCCGCGCTCGCGGTAGAGGTTGAGCGAGGACTCCGGGTCGCGCTTGGAGAGCTTCTTGTTGCCCTCCCCCATCACGTAGGGAAGATGGCCGAACTCGGGGGTCCGCTTCGCGATGCCCAGCTCGATCAGCGCCTTGTAGAGGGCGATCTGGCGCGGGGTGGAGGAGAGCAGGTCCTCGCCGCGCAGGACGTGTGTGATCTCCATCAGCGCGTCGTCGACCGGGTTGACGAGGGTGTAGAGCGGGGCGCCGTTCGCCCGGACGATGCCGTAGTCCGGCACGTTCTCCGGGGTGAACGTCAGCTCGCCGCGGACCAGGTCCGTGAAGGTGATCGTCTCGTCCGGCATGCGGAAGCGGACGATCGGCGTACGGCCCTGCGCCCGGTACTCCTCGACCTGCGCGTCCGTCAGGTCGCGGCAGTGGCCGTCGTAGCCGGACGGCTTTCCGGCGGCGCGGGCGGCCTCGCGGCGGGTGTCCAGCTCCGCCTGGGAGCAGTAGCAGTGGTAGGCGTGGCCGGCGGCGAGGAGCTTGGCCGCGACGTCGGCGTAGATGTCCATGCGCTGCGACTGGCGGTAGGGCGCGTGCGGGCCGCCGATCTCCGGGCCCTCGTCCCAGTCGAAGCCCAGCCAGCGCATCGCGTCGAGCAGCTGGCCGTACGACTCCTCGGAGTCGCGGGCCGCGTCGGTGTCCTCGATGCGGAAGACGAGCGTGCCCTGGTGGTGACGGGCGAAGGCCCAGTTGAACAGGGCGGTGCGGACCAGGCCCACGTGGGGGTTACCGGTGGGCGAGGGACAGAAACGTACGCGGACGGGTGCGCTAGCCACGCTTGACAACCTTGTTGGTGAGAGTGCCGATGCCTTCGATGGTGACGGCGACCTCGTCGCCGACGGTGAGCGGTCCGACGCCTGCCGGGGTGCCCGTGAGGATCACGTCGCCGGGGAGCAGCGTCATGGCCTCGGAGATGTTGACGATCAGGTCCTCGATGGAGTGGATCATCTCGCTGGTACGGCCGAGCTGGCGTTGTTCGCCGTTGACCGTGAGCTGGACGGTCAGGTCCGAGGCGGTCTTGAGATCCAGGTCGGTCTCCACCCAGGGGCCCAGCGGGCAGGAGGTGTCGAAGCCCTTGGCCCGGGCCCACTGCTTCTCGCGCTTCTGCACGTCGCGCGCGGTGACGTCGTTGGCGCAGGTGTAGCCGAAGATCACGTCGGCCACGCGCTCGCGCGGGACCTCACGGCACATCCGGCCGATCACGACGGCCAGTTCGGCCTCGTGGTGCAGTTCCTCGGAGAAGGAGGGGTACTGGATCTCGTCGCCGGGGCCGATCACCGAGGTGGACGGCTTGAAGAAGGCGAACGGCGCGTCGGGCACCTCGTTGCCCAGCTCGCGCGCGTGCTCCGCGTAGTTGCGGCCGAAGGCCACGACCTTGTTGGGAAGCACCGGCGGCAGCAGCCTCACCTTGCTCACCGGGACCTTCGTACCGGAGAGCTCGAAGTCCGCGAACGGGATGCCCTTGATGATGTCGAGGACGAGTTCGTCCGGCTTGTCGCCCTCGACCGCGCCGAAGGCGACGTTCCCGTCGATGGAGAACCTGGCGATGCGCACGGGATCCTGCGCCCCTCACTTGAGCCGGCTGGAGTCTGACGCTCCAGGCTAACGCGCGAGAGGGCCGCCGACTTGCGCATTACGGCGCCGGGGCGTCCTGAGGGATCATGTGGGAGGTGGCTTGAATGATCAGCCGCCGGCGCGCGTACTACTGGGCGACGGAGGCCGTGACGGGGGCCTCGACGAGGACGGTGCGCTTGGGGTTGGCGGTCTGGGTGGGAAGATCGAGGGTGTGCTCCGGCTGCTCCGGGACCTGCAGCGCGTCGGCCTCCTCGAGGTGGGCCAGCGTCGTGCGGCGCGGGTTGGCTATGTTGCGGAACATCATCGTCGTCTTCACGGTTGTACTCGACCCTGTCGTCAGTCGTGGGCGGGAGTTGGCAGTTTCCTGCGTTCTGTAAAGCGTCAGGCTAAACATGCAATTCCCTGCCCAAGCCGCGAAGACCCCTTGATCGGCATGTGAGTTTGCTCACGGGTCCGCGGGCAAACCGGTCAATTCAGGCCCACAACTCATCCCGCCGAAACGGACATTGCACCCCTGAAGCCATCATTCCGCTCCTGATCATGGCGACTGGGACACCGCCCGATCCCGTGCGACTCGCGGGCATACGTCCTGTATAAGGGAGTTCCCTTTCTACGTCCGGTGACTCGACACTCACGTGCTGTCACGTAGGTCACGGCTCGGCCCATGAGCCTTGTTGGAGATCCGGCACTGTGCTGGAATGCCACGGACCGCCGCAGGATCGAGCCGGCGCACAGGGGGCGCGAAGCAGCGCCGCGTGGCGGCGAGACAGGGGGAGCCAGCGCCGGTCACTCACGACCACCGGGGTGCGTATTCAGGGCGCTCCCTAACAACGCCGACACCGTGTCTTTCCGTTCACGCGGAGGGGCGCCTGGTCCAGAGGTTGCGACGCTAGTGCAGGGACGTTTCAAGAGGGATGGCAGCGCTTCGGCGGAGCCGGAGCCGCAAGGCGGGACAGGCCCCATGAAGGGCAGTTCCGCGCCCCAGCACGCCCAGAACCCGGGTCCGGCCCCGACCGGCGACGGCGGTGAGCGCTCCGGGCGCCCCGGCGCGTCCGCGTCTCCCGGGTCACCGACCCCCGCTCCGGCGGCCAAGCCGCCCAAGACTCCGAGCGGCCCCGGCTCGCGCGTGGCGCTGCGCAACTGGCGTATCTCCACGCGCCTTGTGTCGCTGCTCGCGCTCCCCGTCGTGGCGGCCACCTCGCTGGGCGCTCTGCGCATCAGCGACAACATGGACGACATCCAGCAGCTCGACAACATGAAGCTGCTGACGGAGATGACCAAGCAGGCCACCGAGCTGGCCGCCGCGCTCCAGGAGGAGCGCGACCAGTCCGCCGGTCCGCTGGCGCACGGCTCCAAGGCGAGCGACTACACGGTCAAGGGCTACCGGGACAAGACGGACCGTGCCGAGACCAACTTCATCGACGCCGCCGAGGAGATCGACACCTCCCAGAAGGACGGCTCGCTCCAGGGCGTGCGCGAGAGCCTGGTGGGTGTGGTCAGCGACCTCGAACTGCTGACCCAGATCCGCTCCACCGCGTACGAGGCCAAGGGCAACTCGACCCAGACGGTCGAGGCCTACCACCGCCTCATCACGCACCTGCTGGACCTCTCGCAGGACATGGCGGAGGCCACCAGCAACCCCGAGATGATCCAGCGCACACGCTCCCTGGCCGCCTTCTCCACGGCCAAGGAATACGCGTCCATGCAGCGCGCGGTCCTCGCGGCGGCCCTGCCGGCCAACAACACCACCACCGGCGACCTGTCGTCGAATGACCGGCTCTACGCCCAGTCGGCGCTGGAGAGCCAGAAGTCCGAGATCCGCAGCTTCAAGGGCATCTACGGCACCGACAAGGCCGCCTCGCTGCTCAAGCCGATCGAGGACAACAACGCGACGATCACGGCCAGCGACAAGTACGCCAGCCGTGCCCTCGCCTCGCAGGGCGGTCTGGCCGACCTGCCGAAGCGGTCGTACCAGGACTGGGTGGACGACAGCTCGACCAAGATCGAGCAGATGAAGAAGATCGAGCACACGCTGCTCGAGGACATGGAGCAGAAGGCCCGCGAGCTGCGCTCCGCCTCCGAGCGCGAGGCGATCATCTCCGGTGCGCTGATCCTGCTCGTGCTCGGCGTCTCCCTCGTCGGCGCCTTCGTCATCGCCCGGTCCATGATCCGCTCGCTGCGCCGCCTGCAGGAGACCGCCAACAAGGTCGCCCAGGACCGCCTGCCCGAGCTGGTCAAGCAGCTGTCGGAGTCGGACCCGCAGGACGTCGACACCTCCGTCGAGTCGGTCGGTGTGCACTCCCGGGACGAGATCGGCCAGGTGGCCGCGGCCTTCGACGACGTGCACCGCGAGGCGGTCCGCCTCGCCGCCGAGCAGGCCCTGCTGCGGGGCAACGTCAACGCGATGTTCACCAACCTCTCGCGCCGCTCCCAGGGTCTTATCCAGCGCCAGCTCTCGCTCATCTCCGAGCTGGAGTCCCGCGAGGCCGACCCGGACCAGCTGTCCTCGCTGTTCAAGCTCGACCACCTCGCGACCCGCATGCGCCGTAACGGTGAGAACCTGCTGGTTCTCGCCGGTGAGGAGCCCGGCCGCCGCTGGACCCGTCCGGTCCCGCTGGTCGACGTGCTCCGCGCCGCCGCCTCCGAGGTGGAGCAGTACGAGCGCATCGAGCTGGCCGCCGTGCCGACCACCGAAGTGGCCGGCCGTGTGGTCAACGACCTCGTGCACCTCCTCGCCGAGCTGCTCGAGAACGCCACCTCCTTCTCCTCGCCGCAGACCAAGGTCAAGGTCACCGGTCACGCGCTGCCCGACGGTCGCGTCCTGATCGAGATCCACGACACCGGTATCGGCCTCTCCCCCGAGGACCTCGCGGCGATCAACGAGCGGCTCGCCTCGCCGCCCACCGTGGACGTCTCCGTCTCCCGCCGCATGGGTCTGTTCGTGGTCGGCCGGCTGTCCCAGCGCCACGGCATCCGTATCCAGCTGCGCCCGTCCGACTCCGGTGGTACGACCGCGCTGGTCATGCTGCCCGTGGACGTCGCCCAGGGCGGCAAGAAGCCGCAGGGCAAGCCCGGTCAGGGCGCCGGTGCCTCCGGTGGTCCGGCCGCCGCGCAGGCCGCCGCGGGTGTGGCCGCGGCTCGTCGTCAGGCCGCCGCGGGTGCGGGTGCGCCGGGCGGTCCCGCCCTCGGTGCGGGCGCGCCCGGTGGTGCTCCGGGCGGTGCGCTCGGTGCCGGTGCGCCCTCCGGCGGTCGCCTCGGGGCCGGTCAGGGGCCGCGGGCCGCACTGCCGGGTGCCGGGAACGGCAACGGCCGTCCGGGTGCGGCGGGTGGTGCGCGTGGACCGCAGTCCCCGGCCGGGCAGCAGGGTCGGCCGGCTCCCGCGGGCGCCGGTGCCGGATTCGGCGGCCAGGCGCCGGGCGCGCCGCAGGGTCTGCAGGCCGCCGGCCTGGGCGGCCCGGGTCAGGACAGCTTCGGCGGCGCTCGTGGCGCCGTACCGCCGCAGCCCCCGGCCGACAACTCCGGCAAGGAGCAGGGCGGCCGGCGTGGACGGCGGCCGCAGCTGTACGGCCGCGGTGGTCCGCGGGCCGAGCTGCCGGGCGGCGACCAGCAGCCCCGTACGCCGAGCTGGAGCGACGAGAACGCGCAGCCGCCGGTGCCGCGCGCCTCGCTCGACACTCCGCGCGGCCATGACGAGACCTCGCGGATGCCGCGGATCGACGCGACCTCCGAGATGCCGGCGATCCCGCGGAACGACGACCGTCAGAGCCCCGGCTCCACGTCCGAGTTCCCGCGTCCCGACTTCGGTGGCGCCAACCCGCAGCAGACGGGCCAGTTCGCCCGTCCGGGCGCGGATTCGCCGCAGAACACCGGGCAGTTCGGCCGCCCCGACCCGTCGAGCACGGGTGAGTTCCCGCGTCAGGACTTCGGCGTTCCGCAGCCGGGTGCGAACGGGTCGCAGAACACCGGGCAGTTCGTCCGCTCGGATGTCTTCGGCAGCCCGAACGGCCAGCACAACCCCAGCAACCCGGCGAACACCGGCCAGTTCGCGAGCCCGTCGGCCTTCGACTCCGGCTCGACCGGCCAGTTCGCCACGCCGGGCTACGACTCCGGCTCGACCGGGCAGCACTCCCTGCCGGGCCGTCCGAACCCGAACGGCAACGGGCAGTTCGAGCGTCCGCAGAACGGCGGCGCCGGCTTCGGCGCCCCGCGTCCGCCGATCCCGCCGCGTCCGCAGCAGCGGCCCGCCGTCCGTCAGGAGCCCGAGGCCCTGCCGCCGGCGTCCGGCCCGGGTGACGGTCGTACCCCGCTGTACGACACGCTCGAGACCAACTGGTTCCACGGCGGACCCAACGGCCAGCAGAGCAACGGCAACGGCAACGGTTCCGCACCGGCGCCGCAGCAGCCGCAGGCTCCCGCGGCCCCCCAGCGTCCCGCGACCCAGACCTCTTCCTGGCGCACCTCTCCGAACGACGATCTCGTTCGGCAGGCGGAGCGCGTCCGGCAGCCGGCCGCGGGCGGCGTCACCACCTCCGGTCTGCCGCGCCGGGTGCCCCGGGCGAACCTCGTCCCGGGCACGGCTCAGCAGCAACAGCACCAAGCCGGTCCGCAGGTCTCGCGTGCGCCTGACGACGTACGCGGCCGGCTGACCAATCTCCGTCGGGGCATCGCACAGGGTCGTCAGGCCGGCACCGGCCAGACGGGCAGTTTCCCCAGCCCCACTCACCAGCAGGAGCGATAGTTGAGCCAGATGAGCCAGGCGGCACAGAACCTCAACTGGTTGATCACCAACTTCGTGGACAACACCCCCGGGGTGTCCCACACCGTCGTCGTGTCCGCCGACGGACTCCTTCTGGCGATGTCCGAAGGCTTTCCACGTGACCGCGCCGACCAGCTGGCGGCCGTGGCGTCCGGGCTCACCTCGCTGACGGCCGGGGCCTCCCGGATCTTCGAGGGCGGCGACGTGGCGCAGACGGTCGTCGAGATGGAGCGGGGCTTCCTGTTCCTGATGTCCGTATCGGACGGCTCGTCCCTGGCCGTGCTCGCACACCCCGAGTGCGACATCGGCCTGGTGGGCTACGAGATGGCGCTGCTGGTCGATCGGGCGGGCGCCGTGCTCACCCCCGACCTGCGCGCCGAACTGCAAGGCAGTCTGCTCCACTGACCCTCACCGGCACCACTCGCCTCACCACATCACCGTCAGGCCGCCACAGTCCCCCCACCGGCCCCGTCAGACGGCTTGCCCGACCGACTTGCTGTCCCGCCCGGAGGATTCATGACCCCGCCCACCGCCTCTCATGATCCGTACGCGGAGCCGTACGAGGATGAGGGCGACCAGCCACTGGTTCGTCCGTACGCGATGACCGGTGGCCGGACGCGGCCGCGCTATCAGCTCGCCATAGAGGCACTGATCAGCACCACGGCCGACCCGGCAGCACTCATGGGGCTGCTCCCCGAGCACCAGCGCATCTGCCACCTCTGCCGTGAGGTGAAGTCGGTGGCCGAGGTGTCGGCGCTTCTGGCCATGCCGCTGGGCGTGGCCCGCATTCTCGTCGCGGACCTGGCCGAGGCCGGGCTCGTCGCGATCCACCAGCCGGGTGGCGACGAGACGACCGGTGCGCCGGACGTGACACTGCTCGAAAGGGTGCTCAGTGGACTTCGCAAGCTCTGACGGCGGGCGGGCGACCACCTCCGCGAAGATCGTGGTGGCGGGTGGCTTCGGTGTCGGCAAGACCACGTTCGTGGGCGCCGTCTCCGAGATCAACCCGCTGCGCACCGAGGCCGTGATGACCTCCGCTTCGGCGGGCATCGACGACCTCACCCACACCGGGGACAAGACCACCACCACGGTGGCCATGGACTTCGGCCGTATCACGCTCGACCAGGACCTGATCCTCTACCTGTTCGGTACGCCGGGTCAGGACCGCTTCTGGTTCATGTGGGACGACCTGGTACGCGGTGCGATCGGCGCGGTGGTGCTCGTGGACACCCGGCGCCTGGCCGACTGCTTCCCGGCGGTCGACTACTTCGAGAACAGCGGCCTGCCCTTCGTCGTCGCCCTCAACGGCTTCGACGGGCACCAGCCGTACCAGCCCGAGGAGGTGCGCGAGGCCCTGCAGATAGGCCCCGACACCCCCATCATCACGACTGACGCCCGCCACCGGTCCGATGCCAAGAGCGCGCTGATCACGCTGGTCGAGCACGCGCTCATGGCACGGCTGCGATAGCACTCAAGTCAGCCATGCAGTACGGCAGTTGTCGTAGACGCATCGGAGCCGGCTGTGGCCTTTGACACGGTCGGCCCCGGTGTTCATAACGTTTCGGCAGAGGAATCGGGTGGTACGGCCACGGGTCGTTGCCAACTGGTGTCGCTGCGCACACAAAGGCCCCGTCTTTTGACGGGGCTCGCTCTTTATGACCGTTTTATCTGGGGCTTACATCACACGGAATCCTCGCTTTCCACTGTTTGGAAGAGCGCAGGTCGTCGTGCTGGAATGCCTGAACTGCCCAATAGTCAAAGACGTACTCAGTAGTACTGCGTACTCAGTGGCGAACTGGGCTCTGAGACACTGCGGCACAACGTTGGTGCCCGCCGCCGAGAGGTTGTTGGTCGAGTGAGGCGAAGCAAGAACGGTCCCGAGCCGTCGGCGCGGGGCAACTTCACCCCGCCGCCGCGCGGAGCGGCGCCCGCCCCTGTGCCCGGATCCGAGCCGACGGCCGCGCCCGCCTCCAGCGGCGGCCGTTTCTCGCCCCGCAACTGGCGGGTGCCGACCCGGCTGAACGCGATCCTGCTCATACCCGTGGCCGTCGGCCTCGTCATGGGCGGCTTCCAGGTGAAGAACTCCATCGACACCTGGCAGGACGCCCAGGACGCGGAGAACACCGCGCGCCTGGTGCAGGCCGCGCTGACGTACAGCAACGCGGTCCTGGTCGAGCGGGACACGACCGCCGCGCCGCTGCTGAAGGGCAAGAGCGAGACAGCCGCCGACAAGGCCCTGGTCGCCAAGCTCCGCAAACAGACGGACGAGGCCGCCGACGCCTTCGACGTGGCCGCCCAGAAGATGCCGGACCGGCCCAACCTGGTCCGCCGTCTGGAGCGCTTCCGCAAGGTGGAGCCGGAGCTGGCGACGATCCGCGCCAACGCGTACACCTCCAAGTACAAGGGCGTACAGACCGAAGAGAAGTACGTCGACATCGAGCACCCGCTGCTCGAGTTCTCCAACGAGCTCGGCCTGGGCACCGGCAACATCACCAGCTACGGCCGCTCGGTCTACGCCATCGCACTCGCCAAGGGCGCGCTCTCCCTGGAGCGTTCCATCGGCACGCACCTGCTGGTCAACCCGGGTCCCAAGGACAGCGACCTGGCCCTGCAGCGCACCGCCCTCACCTCGTACGCCTACCTGGAGGGCATCGCCCTGCAGGAGTACCAGGCCGGCGGCACCGACGAGGACCTCGCCAAGCTGCAGGCGGCGACGACGCAGATCAAGGCCGACGGCGCGGCCATGGCCAAGCAGGCCGCCGCACAGGCCGCCGCCGCGGGTAAGAAGTACGTGGCGCCGCCGTCCGACCCGACCCAGATGATCGTGGGCATGTCCCAGCTGCAGACGACGGACCCGGCCGCGCGTGAGGCGCTGGCCGAGGAGGGCATCACCGCGCAGAACTGGTGGGGTGTCACCACCCTCAAGTTCGACGCGTACCGCAAGCTGGAGAAGAGCAAGGCCGACACCGCGGTGAGCGAGGCGTCGACCATCGCCGACAACGCCAAGCGTGACGCGCTGATCACCGGTGCCATCGTCATCGTGGCCCTGCTGCTCGCGTTCATCCTGGCCGGTGCGGTCGCCCGCCAGATGTCCCGTGCGATGCGCCAGCTGCGCAACGCCGCCTTCGGCATCGCCGAGCAGCGGCTGCCGATGCTGGTCGACCAGCTCTCCCGCACCGACCCCGGCCGGGTCGACACCCGGGTGGCCCCGATCCCGATCACCACCAAGGACGAGATCGGCGAGGTCGCCCGCGCCTTCGACCAGGTCCACCGCGAGGCGGTCCGGCTCGCCTCCGAGCAGGCTCTGCTCCGGGGCAACATCAACGCGATCTTCACGAACCTCTCGCGCCGCAACCAGTCGCTGATCGAGGGCCAGCTGACCCTGATCACCGACCTGGAGAACAACGAGGCCGACCCGGACCAGCTGGAGAACCTCTTCCGCCTGGACCACCTCGC
>NZ_JBSFHA010000153.1:0-12320 GCF_053596855.1 Streptomyces sp. NPDC001617 | reverse complement strand
GGTGGGAGCGGGGGAAGGGACCGTGCCCCCTCTACATACGGATTCAGCCCGCGGCTGCGACCCCTTGACCCCCAGTCAAGTGCGCTACCAAGCTGCGCCACGTCCCGGTGCGCTCTCGCGGTGAACCGCGTGATCACGCAGGTCAACCTTACCGTACGTGCGCCGGTGCGTGCGTCGGCCCGGCGGCGGGGCCGGCCCGGTGGGGTGCGGACCGGCCCGTGCGGGTCAGCCGCGCGCCGCCGGCCCGACCGCTTCCGGCTCGGTGTGCGCCGGGTCGTCCGCCGCGCGGGCCGGACCGGTGGGGCGCCCGGTGCGGGCCGCAGGCACGAGCAGAGCGGCCAGTGCGGCGGCCAGGCAGAGCACCGCCAGCAGGGCGAAGCCGTGGGTGTAGCCGGATTCGTACGGCAGGCCGGACGGCTGGAGCCGACCGGTGACCAGGACGCTGGTCACGGCGGCGCCGATGGAGCCGCCGATGGTGCGGATGTTGGCGTTCATGCCGGTCGCGGCGCCGGTCTGGTCGGCCGGGACGCTGCCGACGATCAGGTTGGCCATGGAGGCGAAGGCCAGTCCGATGCCGAGGCCGAACAGGCCCGAGACCACGGCGACTTGCCACTGCGCGGCGTGCCACAGGGCGAGGAAGCCGAGGGCGACGGCGCCGAGCGCGGCACCGGTCGTCAGAAGCACCTTGGCGCCGATCACGGGCCCCAGGCGGCCGCTGAGGATGCCGGAGACGAACATCGCCACCAGCATCGGGAGCATCAGCAGCCCGGAGGCCGTGACGCTCGCGCCGAAGCCGTATCCGGCGGAACTCGGCGTCTGGACGAAGCCGGGCAGGAAGGACCACAGGGCGTACATGCCGGCGCCGAACAGCAGGGCCGCGGTGTTGGTGGTCCACACGGCCGGCAGCCGCATCACGCGCAGGTCGATGAGCGGGGTGCGGGAGCGGGCCTCGGCCAGCAGCCACAGGGCGAACAGCGCCACAGCCAGGGCGAACAGACCGATCACCCGGGCCGAGCCCCAGCCCCACTTGCCCGCCTGGCTCAGCGGCAGCAGCAGCGCAACCAGCCAGGCCGACAGCAGACCCGCCCCGAGCCAACTCACGCTGCCCTCCGCCCTGTTGGACGACTCCGGGACATAGCGCAGGGCGATCAGGACGGTGGCCGCGACGACACCGACAGGGATCCAGAAGAGCCAGCGGTAGTCGAGGGCGGACACGATCGGTCCGGCCGCCACGATGCCGACGCCGCCACCCGCGGCGATCACGGCGGACAGGTTGCTGATGCTGCCGGGGACCCGGGACGGGGCGAACTCGTCCCGGATGATGCCGAAGGAGAGCGGGAAGAGCGCGCCGCCCACGCCCTGCACGACCCGGGCGATGATCAACACCCCTATGTTGGGGGCGAGTGCGGCGAGCAGACAGCCCGCCAGCACGACGAGCAGGACGGCGACAAGGGTGCGCTTCTTGCCGGCCAGGTCGCCGACGCGGCCGAGGATCGGGGTGAAGACGGAGGCGGACAGCAGGTAGGCCGTCATCACCCAGGTCACGGTGGACTGGGAGGTGTGCAGCGCGTGCTGGACGGTCGGCAGGGCCGGCGCGATCAGCGACTGCAGCATGGCGAACACACCGGCGCCGGTCGCGAGGACCGCGAAGGTGAGACGGGTGGACTTGCGGGGCATGAAAAGGCCTCTCCGAACGAACGGGGTGCGGCCGAGGTTCTCGGGCCACGGTCGTACGGGCCAGGTCCGCCCGGTGGGCGGTTCCGGGCACGCCGACGGCCGCGGTGAGCGGTCGCGGAAAGGTACGGGGCGCCTCGCACTGCTAAAGTGGAGGCATACCTCCACTGTAGCGGAGGTGTACCTCCGGTTCAACCCGTACCGCCCCGGGAGGCAGCAGTGCCGGCTCAGCCGTTCCCCGTCCGCGAGATCGTGGCGTCCCGCCGACCGCACCGGAAGGACGCGGCGCGCAACTACGACGCCCTACTGGCCGCGGCGCGCGAGGCCTTCGCCGAGCTCGGCGCCGACGCGTCCCTGGAGGACATCGCGCGCCGCGCGGGAGTGGGCATCGGCACGCTGTACCGGAACTTCCCGTCCCGCCGTGAGCTGTTCGAGAGCGTGTACGCGGAGGATGTCAACGAGCTCGTCCGGGTGGCCGAGGAGGTCGCCGGGCTGGAACCGTGGGAGGCGGTCACCTCCTGGCTGGCCAGGTTCACCGGCTACATGGTGACCAAGCGGGCCGTCCGCGAGGCCCTCGACGGCGAGTCCGAGATCTTCGACGCCTGCCGGGACTCGCTCTACGCCGCGGGCGGTCCACTGCTCGAGCGGGCGCAGGAGGCGGGCGAGGCACGCAAGGACATGGACATCGGTGATCTGCTGCGCCTGGTCTCGGGTGTCACCGGGACGACCTTCGTCGACGACGCACAGCGGGACCGGGTGCTGGCGATCGCACTGGACGGGGTGCGGGCACGCTGATCCGGCGGAGATCTAGCCAGTTCTTGCGTGACTCAAGTAACTTGGCCGCCATGTCCCTCCTGGCGCGGCCGAGCGTGGCCGCTTTCATCGCCAAGACGATGCAGCGCATGACGCGGCTCGCCGACCGGCGCCTCTCCGGTCGCGGCTCGGCCGCAGCCTCACACGCCCGCTTCCCCGAATTCCCGCGCACGGTCAGCGAGTTGACGATCCCCACGTCGATCGCCCCGGCTCGGATCACGGTCTACCGGCCCGCGGCCGAGGGGAGTCCTCCCGTCCACGTCAACTTCCACGGCGGCGGCTACGTCATGACGCTGACGGAGCTGGACGACCCTCTGTGCCGCCTCCTCGCCGCCGAGGCGGGAGTGGTCGTGATCAACGTGGACTACGTCGTCGCGCCCCAGTATCCGTTTCCGGCTCCGCCCCGGCAGGCGTACGAGGTGGTTCGCTGGGTCGCCGAGCACGGCGAGGAGAACGGCTGGGACGGGAGTCGGCTGACCGTCGGCGGGCAGAGTGCCGGGGGCGGGCTGGCGGCGGCTGTGGCGCGGCAGGCGCTGGAGGAGGACGGGCCGTCGGTCGCCCTGCAGGTGCTGCACTACCCGCCGCTGGATCTGGCGACGGACATCAGGGACAAGCGTGCCGCCGTCGCCAAGCCCTCGCTGCGACCCTGGATGGGTGACGTCTTCGACACGTCGTACGTCCCCGACGTGCGGATGCGCGGGGATCGGCTCGTCTCGCCGGGCCATCCGTCCGACACGGCGGATCTGAAGGGCATCGCACCGGCTCTGGTGATCACCGCCGAGTACGACGTGCTCAAGGGGGAGGCCGTGAGGTACGCCGACCGGCTGCGGATGGCGGGAGCGCTGGTGGAGCACCATGATGTGGCCGGGGTGGACCACGGATACGACACCACGGACGACGAACGGGCCAGGCGCACTTACACCCTGATCGCGGATCACATCCGACGGGCCGTCAACACCGAAGCGCCCGAGAACGGTTGAACATCGCTCGGCAGCGTTCTCGACGGTACAACCGTGTGCCGGCAGCTCGCCCCCACGGACAGGACACGACAGTAGGGTCCTTCCCATGCGACTGACGGTTCTCGGCGGCTGTGGCGCCTGGCCCACCGCGGACCAGGCCTGCAGCGGCTATCTCGTCGAGTACGAGGGTTTCCGGCTGCTCCTGGATCCCGGATACGCCACTCTGCCGCGCCTGTTGAGGCATCTGACCATGGACGCGGTCGACGCGGTGCTGGTCAGCCACGGCCATCCCGACCACTGCGCGGACCTCAACCCCCTTCTGCGCGCACGGGCGTTGAGGGACGAGGACCTGCCGCCGGCTCTGCCGGTGTACGCCCCGCACGGAGCGCTGGACGCGGTACTGGCCCTGGACCGGCCGGGCATGCTCGCCGCGGCGTATCGCCTCCACGAGTTCCGTCCCGGTGAGCCGCTGGAGATCGGCCCGTTCAGCGTCGACACGCTGCTGCTGCCGCACTTCGTGCCCAACGCGGGCATCCGGCTGAAGACACCCGACGGTGTGCTCGCCTTCACCGGCGACACCGGCCCGAGTCCGGACATCCCGCGCCTCGCCGAGGGCGCGGATGTGCTGCTGTCGGACGCGACCTACGTCCGCCGGGTCCCGAGCCCCAACGCGCAGTACCTGCTCACCGCGGAGCTGGCCGGGCGATACGCCCGACAGGCGGGCGCTGCAAGGCTGTTGCTGACCCATCTGTGGCCGGGGACGGACAGGGCCACGGCGCTTCGGGCCGCCGGTGAGGGTTTCTCGAGGTCCGTCGGCGTCGCCGTACCGGATCTCGTCGTGGACCTGTGAGCCCTCAGAGGGCCGCCACCGCTTCCACGATCACCTCGGCGACCCGCGCGGGCTGTTCCACCAGGAGCGCGTGCCCGGCGTCCGGCACCGTGACCATCCGGATGTGCGGGCAGGCCTCGAGCCCCGCCCGTTCGTCGTCCGTCAGGCCGATCTCGTCGTGGTCGCCACGGACGACCCAGGCCGGCACGGCGGCCTCGCACAGCCGGGCGACCAGCGAGGGATGCCGGCCCAGGTACGCGTAGTACCGGCGCAGGATCCGGCGGCAGGTCGTCGGGTCGTTGGAGCGCATCTCCTGCGCCAGCGCGTCGGCGCGCTCCGGCGGCAACTGGGACTTCATGGCCGACGGCAGCATTTTGATCATCCCCGACCACGCGGCCGACCCGAGCCCCGGCACCCGTCCGAGCACGTCCATCACGCCCAGGAACTTCGCCTCGTCCCCGCGCGAGAAGGTCGGTGACAGCAGCACCAGCGGCCCGGAGTACAGTCCGGCGGCCGCCATCTCCATCGCCACGTTCGCCCCGAGGCTGTGGCCGACGACCACATCGCAGCCGGTGTCGGCGGCGAACCGTGCCATCAGCTCCGCGTAGTGCTCCATGCCCACGTCCTCGGGCGCCGGCGTCCCGGCGAACCCCGGCAGCGTCGCCGCCACCATGCCGAGGTCCGCGAGCGCGGGCTCGGCCATCACATCGGCGTAGAACTCGGTCGAGCAGAGCCCACCCGGGATCATCAACGCCCGATGCGGGGCGCCGTCCGGTCCCGCACGCCGGACGTCCCAACGATCGACACTCATACAACGAGCGTGACGCCGGAGACGCTCGATCGCATCCCCCGCCGAGACGCCGGCTGCCGTCGCTCAGTGTGCGGCGACCAGGTTCTGCTCGGTGTCGGCCGGTGTGCCCGTCTTCGGGATGCGCAGGGCCGCGATGCCGATGAAGACCATGGACGAGACTCCTGCGAGGGCGAAGGCGGTGAAGCCCCAGTCGCCGTGGCCGGCGGCGAGGAGCTGACCGCCGAGCCAGGGGCCGAAGACGGCGCCGAAGCGGCCCATGCCGGAGGTCCAGCCGACGGCTGTGGCCCGGTTGTCGGGCGTTGAACGGATCGAGACCGTCGCATAGATCATCGTCTGGGCGCTGTTCAGGAACACGCCCGTCAGGAAGACGACCAGCGTGGTCACGCCCGTCGACATGTGGACGCTGAGCAGGTAGACGCCCGCGGCGGTCAGCGCGAACCAGATCGCCGAGATGCGCGGGGCGCCGAACCGGTCGGCCGCGCGGCCCGCGACCAGCATGCCCACGATGCCGCCGAGGTTGAAGACGACGACGAAGGTGAGGGCGTTGGTGAGCTCGTAGCCCTCGGTGCGCATCAGGGTGGGCAGCCAGGTGGCGACGCCGTAGACCAGCAGCAGGCCGCCGAACGAAGCGAACCAGTACAGCAGGGTCTGACTCCACTCGCCGCCCCGGAAGAGGTTGACCAGGGCGTCCCAGCGGTCGGCCGCCGTCTTCCGGCCGGCCGCCGCGGGCAGCTCGACGTCGTGGCGGGCGGCGAGCGCCTGCGCCTCGTCCGCGCGCCCCTTGGCGACCAGGAAGCTCAGCGACTCCGGCAGGAACTTGGCCAGCAGCGGGGCGAACAGCAGCGGCGCCACGCAGACCCAGAACGCCGCGCGCCAGCCGACCGGGTCGACCAGCCACTTCGCGACGTACGCGGAGAGGATGCCGCCCGCGTGGTGCGCGGTCATCAGCATGCCGATGACGATGGCGCCGCGCCCGCGCGGGGCGTAGTCGGAGACCATGCTGATCGCGGTCGGCAGCAGTCCGCCGAGGCCCACGCCCGCCAGGGTCCGGCCGAGGCCGAAGACCGCGACGCTGCCCGATATCGCGCAGATGCCGGAGGCCAGCGAGAAAACGGTCACGCAGACCACCATCAGCTTCTTGCGGCCGATCCGGTCCGCGACGGTGCCCGCGGTCAGGGCGCCGACCAGCATGCCGAAGGTGGCGTAGGAGCCGAGGTCGCCGGCCTGGTCGGCGGTGAGCCCGAAGGTCTTCGTCTCCAGCAGGTGCGGCAGCACGGAGCCGTAGATGAACATGTCGAGGCCGTCGAAGAGCACGGCCAGCCAGCACAGACCGACGACCAGGAGGGCCAGTCCGCTGATGCGAGCGGACGGGGAGGAGGGGGAGGAGGACATCTTTGTTTTCCTCTCGTGGAACAGGGTGCCCCGACGCTAAGGATCGACAGGCAGATTCGTCAACATTTTTGTCAACAATCTCATCGACAATCCAGTGGCCGACTACGGCACGCCGGGGCGAGAGGCTGTCAGGCGACCGGAGGCGTCCCGTGGGTATGGAACGACTCGATGGTCTTCAGGCCCCAGGCCTGCCCCTTCTTCCGCTCCTCCTCGGTCCAGGTGATCAGCGGCCAGTCGGGCGCGAGCACGAGGCGGGTGAGCGGGTTGCACAGTTCGATACGGTTGCCGCCGGGCTCGTAGACGTACAGGAAGAACGTCTGCTGGATGGCGTGCTTGTGCGGGCCCGTCTCGATGAACACACCGGTGTCGATGGCGAGATCGGCCGCGCGCAGGATGTCCTCGCGGGTGTCGGTCGCGAAGGCGATGTGGTGCAGCCGGCCGGCCGAACCGGTCCAGTCCTCGGTGTAGACGACGTCGTACGACTTGTTCGTGTACGTCAGCCAACGCGCCGCGATCCGACCCGAGTTGAGCTGGATCTGCTCGGTCGGCCGAGCGCCGAGCACACGCTCCTGGAACTCCGCGTTGGCGAGCACGTCCGCCGCGAGGAAGTTGATGTGGTCCAGGCGGCGGACGCCGACTCCCCTGTTGGGCTTGGCCTGTGGCTGGTTCTTCAGCGCCGGCCGCAGTCCCTCGGGGGCCTGGTAGTGCTCGCTCTCCCAGTACAGGGCGTGTTCGTGGCCGTCCGGATCGGTCGTCAAGTACAGCTTTCCGAGGCCGGGTTCGTCCTCGACCCACTTCCCGGTGCCCCCCGATTCCTCAATTGCCCTGATACGGCGGTGCAGTGCCTCCTCGCTGGACGTGCGCAGGGCGAGCCGACCGAGGCCGGGTTGCGCGCGGGCGGTGAGGACCAGGCTGTGGTGCTCGTAGTCGTCGAAGGTCCGCAGATGGACCGAGTCGCCGTCCTGGCCGTTGACCGTGAGGCCCAGGTAGTCGGTGAAGAAGGCGACGCTGGCGTCCAGGTCCGGGGTGAAGAGCTGGGCGTGGCCGATGTGGGCGATGTCGCCGAGCGGCGGAGTCATCGTTGACCTCCTTGGGGTTGCGGGGGGATCGGAGCCGTCTCGGCGGTTCGGGGGAAGACGGTGCCGTCGAAGATCTTGCGGGCCGTGCGGACCACGGCGGTGCGGCGGGCGGAGGGCAGGCCTTCGGGGGTGGCCCCGAGGCTGCTTTCTATGTCCAGGAAGCCGGTGGGGTGTTCGATGCGGATACGGTCGCTGCCGGCTTCGATCTCGGCCAGTTCCGCGCCCACGGCACCCTCGATCCGCAGTCCGGCGGCCACACCGGCCGCGCCGAGCACGCCGATCGACGGGTGACAGCGGACCGGGATGAAGGTGCGGGTGGTGATCGCGCCGCCGTCGCGGGGCGCGGCGAGCAGGGTGAGCTTGGGCACGGTGGTGTCGGAGACGTCACCGAGACCCATCAGACGGCCGGCTTCGAGGCGGATCTCGCGCAGCCGGTCGGCGAGCGCGAGGTCCTCCTCCAGGTCCTTGGGCGCCTCGTAGCCGGTGACCTTGAGGGAGGCGGCTTCGATGAGGACCGTGGGCATGCCGTTGTCGACGCAGGTGACGGACACACCGCCGATCACGTCACGGACGTTCCCGGTGGGCAGCAACTTCCCTGTCCCGGCCGGGAATTCGATGACCACGGGCGCGGCCGCCCCGGGTACCCCCGAGATCTCGGCGTCTCCCGTGTAGTCGACGCGCCCGCCCGGGGTGGGGAAGGTCGCCGTGGCGAGGTCACCGCTGTTGACCATGCGGATGCGGACGGAGGTCGTCTCCTCCCCCGCCGGGACCAGCCCTCGCTCGACGGCGAACGGGCCGATGCCCGCGAGGATGTTCCCGCAGTTCTGACGGTCGCTCACTTCGGGCCGGTCGACGACGACTTGGAGGAAGAGGTAGTCGACGTCGGCGTCGGGATCCGCGGAGGGCGAGACCACGGCCACCTTGCTGGTGAGCGGGTGGGCGCCGCCCAGACCGTCGATCTGCCGCTCGTCCGGGCTGCCCATCACCCGCAGCAGCAGCTCGTCGCGGGCGGCCGGATCGGCGGGCAGGTCCTCGGCCAGGAAGTAGGCGCCCTTGGAGGTGCCGCCGCGCATCAGCAGGCAGCGCACCCCCTCGGGCCCGGTCACGACCCGTCCCCCGTGTACTCGTCGTACGTCCTGTACACGACGCCGAGCCGCTTGAGGGTGTCCCGCAGTCCGTAGCGGTCCAGGCCGAGTTGGCCGTCGAGGAAGGCGGCACGGGTGGCGGCCTCCTTGGCCTCGCGGGCCGCGGACTTCTCGGCCGTCTCACGGGCGCGCTCGCGCGGTACGACCACGACACCGTCGTCGTCGGCGAGGATCACGTCGCCGGGACGGATCATCCGGCCGTCGACGGCGATCGGCACGTTGACCGAGCCGCCGGTGGCCTTCACCGTGCCCTGCGCGGAGACGGTCCGGGACCAGGCGGCGAAGCCCATGTCCCGCAGCTCCTGGGTGTCGCGGATGCCGGTGTTGAGGACGGCCCCGCGTACGCCACGCTGCCGGAGCGCGGTCGCGAACAGCTCGCCGAACAGACCGTCCGTGCAGGGCGAGGTGGTGGTGACGACCAGGATGTCGCCCTCGCCGCACTGCTCGACGGCCGCGTGGATCATGAGGTTGTCACCGGGCCAGCTGAGCACGGTGATGGCGGTTCCCGCGACGCGTACGCCTTGCTGGACGGGCCGGATCTCCGGTCCCAGCAGGCCCGTTCGGCCCATGGCCTCACTGACGGTGGCCACCCCGAACCCGGCGAGCGCCTCGACGTCCTTCGCCTCCGCCTTGGGCGGGTTGGTGACGATGACGCCGCTCATGCCAGCTCCTTCGCGATCTGCGGGAACGGCCGCATGTACGCCTCGGCCATGGTGGTGTGCGCCAGGCCCAGGTTCGGGCCGGCGTTCCGCTTGAGCTGGACGCCACGGCGTACGGCGAGGTCGGTGTAGTAGGCCCAGAGGTGCTGCTGGGCACCCAGGCACTCCATGGCCTTGCGCTTGGTGTCCCAGACCTCGGTGATGTCGAGGAGGACCTCGGGCCTGAAGCCGCTCATCTCGGGCTGGTGGGGCTCGAAGTAGAAGACCGGCGGGGCGCCGATGATGTCGCCCTCGCCCGGGTAGCCGATGGCCTGGGCGAGGATACGGGCCTCCAGGGCCATGCGGTTGGCGGCCGGATGGTCGCCGTTGTACGGGTCGTCGGTCGGGTGGGTGAGCACGACGTCGGGCTGCGTCTCGCGGTAGACGGCGACGAGTCGGTCGGTCAGCTCGGCACTCGCGACCAGCGGATAGTCGCCGGCGTCGAAGAAGTGGACCTCGGCGCCCAGGGTGGCGGCGGCACGCTCGGCCTCGTCCCGGCGTATCGCCTTGATCTCGTCCAGCTGCTTGCCCTCGCGCCACGCCTTGGCCGACTCGCCGCGCTCGCCGAAGGTGAGGCAGGCGATGGTGACCTTCTCCCCGCGGGAGGCGGCCAGGGCGATGGCACCGCCCGCCCGCCACACGAAGTCCCCGGCGTGCGCGGTGACGACCAGGGTGGAACGTGGCGGGGTGGCGGGCGCGTTGGCCTGGGTCATGCTGCAATCTCCTTGATGGACAGGTGGGCGCCCGCCCCGCACAACCATGATCAGTCGCGCAGCGCCTCGATCACGCTGGTGAGGTGGGCGCGGACGGCCGCCTCGGCCGCCTGCGGGTCCCTGGCCCTGATCGCCTCGATCATCGCCAGGTGCTCGTGCAGGGAGTGCTGCGGACGCCCGGGCCTGAGGGCCAACTGGAAGCGGTGGCGCACCAGTTGGGCATTGAGTCGCTCCAGCAGTTCGACGGCCGTCCGCTGGCCGGAGAACTCGCGCACCTTGGCGTGCAGTTCCTGGTTGAGCTCGGAGTAGGTCACCGGCTCACCGTCGGCCACGGCCTTGGTCATCGCCGTGCCCAGCTCCGTCAGCTCGGCGAGCTGCTCGTCGCCGGCCGCGACGGCCGCCTTCGCCGCGCAGAGCCCTTCGAGGACCATGCGGCACTCGGTGATGGCGACCGCCTCCTCGACGGTCACCACCCGCACCCGCGAGCCGCGGTTGCGGATCCGCTCGACGAGGCCCTGGGCCTCCAGATCGATGAGCGCCGCGCGGATGCTGGCCCGTGTCACACCGAACTGCTCGGCGAGTTCGTTCTCCACCAGCCGCTGCGCCGGTGCCATCTCGCCGTGCAGGATCGCCTGCCGCAGCTGCGCGAGCGCATGCTGTTTGGCCTGCTCCCCGGTGCTCGGACGGGCTTCTTTCGGCATTTGCCCTCCCTGACTGAGTGCCTGTCGAACCTAAATCTAGCCAAACAAGATTGTCAACAATTTTGTCTGCCGTATTGCGGGCATGATCAACTCCGATACCGGCGGGCCGCACCCCGAAACGCGAAACGGGCCCACTCCCCCCGAGGGGAGGCGGGCCCGGCAGGCACACGGGAGCCGGTCAGGCGGCCGGTGACGTGGGCAGAGGGTCCTCGGCATGGGCCACGAAGTCGTCCACCAACCGATGGAAGAGTGCGGCGAGTCGCTCCAGATCCTCCCCCGACCAGTCGGCGAGGGCCACCCGCAGGCCCTGACGGCCGGCCTCACGGACACGCTCGACCGCACTCAGACCGAGGGCGGTGATCTGGACGCGCTGGGCACGCCGGTCGTCGGGATCGGCGATGCGGACGACATATCCCTCCTGCTCCAACTGCCGCAGCTGGCGCGTGACGTGGGAGGCCTCGACCGACAGGCGCACCGCGAGCACCCCGGGACGCAACGGCTCACTCTCGGCGATGTGCCGCAGGATGGCGACGGCGGCCCGGTCCAGCGGCAGTTCGGCCGTCGCCATCAGACGCTCATGCTGCCGGGCCCGGCCGGCCAGGTACGTGACCCGGGTGAGCGCCTGCTCGATGTCGCTCACGTTTCCCGGGACGGACGCTGAGGCGGTGCATTGCGCGGACATGTACTCGAGAGTAGGTCTACTTGCCTGACTTAAGCAATATGCAGATGCTTGCTTGACTTAAGTAACTCCAATGTGCTTGCCTAAGTCAAGCAAGCCGAACAGCAACCAGACCGGGGCCGCGTCGAGCGGAGGCGGCCCCCGCGCGCCGGCTCCGTGGGGACGGGGAACGGCGCGGTCACCGGGTCCGGCCGCCGGGAAACTCCCCCACTCGGCGCCGGACCCGGTGACACCTCCACACGTCCGGTCGGGTCAGTGCCCCGCCTCGCCCGTCGAGGCGGGAGCGAGCCCGGCAACACCTGTATCGACACTCCCCCAGCCAGAAAGCGAGCCTCCCGATGGCCACCATGAAGTCCGTCAAGACCGGCGACCGGAACCACATCGACCTGGTCGACGTCGAGCGTCCGGTGCCGGGACCGAAGGACGTGCTGATGAAGATCCGGGCCTGTGGGATCTGCGGCACGGACACCTTCTTCCTGCACATCGGCGGCATGCCCGCCGGCGCCGACGGCTCCATGCGGTCGATCCCGCTGGGCCACGAGCCGGCCGGTGAGGTCGTCGAGGTGGGCGCCGAGGTCAGCGGCCTGAAGGTGGGCGACCGGGTGGTGGTCAACCCGCAGGGCGTGCCGTCCGGGATCATCGGGTGCGGCGGCGAGCACGGCGCGATGAGCGAGTACCTGCTGCTGGAGGACGCCGAGGTCGGCCGGACCGTCGCCGTCTTCCCGGACACCGTGCCCTTCGACGTGGCGTCACTGAACGAGCCGATGGCGGTCGCCCGGCACTGCGTCAACCGCTCCGAGGCCAAGCCGTCCGACAAGGTGGTCGTC